>NZ_JWGX01000005.1:0-185171 GCF_000813075.1 Shewanella sp. ECSMB14102 | reverse complement strand
CCTTTTGGGTGTATATTACTCAAATGACACAGATTTATGAACACTACCTCTATCCTATCAACTGACGACGGGCTGTGGTCATAACCAACCTCGACTGAGCTTTGATGGGTATTTCAAAGCCTAGTCAAGCCTGGGCGAAACATCAAAAAGATATGGCTGTCCTCATAGACAGTTACGATCAACTGCTTGTAATTCATGGTAACTACTCATGTTTGTTTGGCGACTACAGAGTATCACCAACAGGCAGTTGATCTCTCCTCACCGTTTAACCATGAGTGGTGCACTTATTATCTGAATTCGGGGACAGCTTTACCACGTCCGAGTGCTTTGACTTGTTATGTTTTTTTACTAAGTTCATTTATAAACTCTTGTGGATTGCTAACAAACTTTGCCGCATTTGAATTTTTAATGGCATTCTTCATTTCAAACACATTAGCCTCAGCGACTAACTTAAGCTCTGGAAAGAAAAGTGCACAATTAAGGGCATGAGCTGCTTTAACTACTTTGATGATGATTTCGTTTAGATTCTGGTTTAGATCTAACCGAATGTGTATACCATCAATTGTTTCGTTCTCGTACCAAACCTGAATATCGTGCTCTTTCTCATTACCCCAGGTCAGTAATTCCTCATGCCATGACTTTGATGGAGGAAGAACCTCACCAAGCGTGTCTTTAAAATCTGATTCAGGTTGTCGTCCGTTCCAGGCGCACTCGGTATCATAGCCCTCCTCATCATAGAGTGCAGATGAACTATAGCTATTTTCCTCAGCCCATGAAGCTGGAATTAATACAACTAAAAATTGCCAAGTAGCCATGACTCTCCTGAAACATAACGCCTTGCTCACCGGAAAATTAGGAGCGCAGCGAGTAATTTTTCCGAGTGCAGCAACTTGTTAGGCCTCTGCGTCATAAATTGCTCTGATTTTTTGATCCATTTGTGGAGTGACCGCGAAGCCTTCTGCGGTAATGTGACTTAATGCCACATAAGGTTTGCTACTTCCACCATTTGGCAAGCCAAGCTCTTCTTCTATATCATTTTCCAATACCATCGAAGAACCTATATTGATATCAATTTCATCAACAATTTTTTGTGTTGATCGATCTGCCGACGCAATTGCATCTACCCCTTTGTGAGCTTGATGATCTCTGTCATAAACAGCGACATACGGGATAGAAAACTTATTCATAAGCTTAACGTAAAGGGGGATATTATCTTTTGAACCGCAATCGATTAAAGTATATTCGTACCTAAATACACCTAACTCTTTAGCCAATAGAGGAAATACAGTTTTTTCTGTAGCTCCCTCTAGCAACACAACTTTACTGGCAAAGAATAATTCACCACGATCAGGATTGATCCAGTAGGAAAGATTGAAGTCTTTTTTTGAATCTCCTTCAAACAAATCTTCGGTGCATTGCTTAACCTTAGTTCCGTTTACTTCATCATTCTTTGTTGCTATGTAAATAGACTTATAACGCTCAACATCAATAAGACCGCTTGAATGCGTACAGAGGATCACTTGACTTCCTGACTCAGACAAAGCAACGAATGAGTCGAATAACGACCTTTGCGCTTGAGGATGTAAATAAAGCTCAGGCTCCTCGAATATAAAGTATCTAGAATTTGATGCTTTTCTATTTCCTTGTTCTTCCGCCGATGCTGCCTCGGCAAAAGCTTTTTTTGCAACTACTTGTATTAGCGCAACTGTGAGAGCTCGCTGTAAACCGTGTCCTTTTCGTTTTATATCAGTTCTTACACCGTCATCAACCCAAACCTGAGTATTTGCTTTAAATACATTCTCAATATCAGGAGCACTTACTTCAATATCTACTTTTGCACCCCACGCAACTAGCTCATCAGTTAACTCTTGCTCAAAGTCAGTCAATTGTTTAGGTCGATCATTATTGTCGTTACCTTCATGATCTTTTTTGTTCAGGGTGGAAAATAGTTTTCCGAGTTTTTCCTTTGTTTCCTTCCAGTCTTTATTGTGCTCAGACATCAAATCTACAACATCAGCATACATTTTTCCGAAAACACTAGAATCTTTAGAAGAAAAATCATCCGATGCTTCTTTTACAGCTGGTATAAAGTAAACTTCACCAAATATTCCCTTTGCTACACTTTTCAACCCCAGAAAATTTGTGGTCTCAAGCTCAAAAGCGAATTGAATATCTTCCCTGTTGTTTTTGATGTATTCGTTTTGGGCATCGATGATGTTTTGCTTGGTGATTCGTCCAGAATCAGGAATATAAGGATGGAATGGCAGGCTGGACGCTAGTTCTCTTTTTGTGTAAGCAGAAGCATTCGCTTCTTGAAGCCAATCCTCCGATGGATTTTCTATGTATCCTCGGTATTCAAAACTACCACCTAAAAAGGCTGTTTTTCTTACGACTATTTTTCCCTCAGAAGTTAAATACTTTTTGAAAGTAGTTTTATCTGACTCATCAAGATCACCAAACTCAATTTCTACAAATAGTTCAGAAGAACCATGGAAGAAGTCCAGATCTTGTTGCTTTATCTCACCAAAGAAGAATAAGACGGAAGATAAAAGATTCGACTTGCCGTGGTTATTCTGACCAATGATGACCATTAGATCTTGTGCTTTTAGCTTTTCTTCTTTTACAGAGCGCCAGTTTTTAATCCATATACTTTCAATTTTCACTACTTACTCCTTGTGGCCTAACGATCAAGCTAAGCGGTGGAGCAAAGTTGGCACATATTTTTGCTCCGCAAAAATTGTGCTGACTTTGCGGAATCCGATTCAGCTGCTTGTTATCTCTTATTACCATCAAAGTTAAGGTTATTCATCATGCGGTACATCAAGCAATTCTCTTCACCTTCCCAAATTAGTTCTTTCGTCACAGGGTTTCCGAAAACCTGAACCACCCCAGGTTTTCTAAACGTATCAGGGTTTAGAGGACGCAGCGCATATGGATTATGGTAAATCTGCAAACCGTCCTGAATCGTTTCAGAATAGCGGCTAGCATCGGATATACGTTTTTCAGGAACCCCATTGGCCCCATTTCCCCAAACCGTAGAAACAATTCTTTTAACATTAGGATTTTTGGTCATGGCATCAACTTTTCCCCAAGTAGCAGTACAGCTAAAAATAACAGCACTAATCTCAGGGAAGCCTCCACTGGCAAAGAATCCTAGTTCAATTTCTGCCCCATTATCCTTTTCTATAAATCCCAGGCTTCGACCTGGAGGGCCATCCGGATACTTCTCGGGGTTATCTAGATATGCATCTTCGTCTACATAGTAGTCATAAAGCAGAGCCACTATTGGTCTGTTGTATTGCAAATTGAAGTTCGGCTGTTCGAACGGTGCTATCGCAAGTATGAATGGCTTTTTCTTTACATGTTCGAGTTCACTGTATTTTCGCTTATATAACTTAGCCTTTGATATAAATGAATTCGAAAGTCTTATGATTGATTCTCGATTCATTTCTCCAAAACGCATATTTTGAAGTTCATCAGCGGAGCGGAAATACTCCCACTCTGCGGTTTTCCCTTGGCTGTTGTTTGCTGTTGTTGCCTCAACAATAAGACTAATATTGTCTCTCTTGATGTGGAAATCTGGTGAAGCTGAATCCCAGTTAAATTCAAACCCAAATTCCTTAAACAAGGCGTAAAGGTAAATTTCCCAAAAACAAGAGTTAAAAGAAGTCTGAAACTCTCGGGCAAACTTACCGTCTCGATCTGGAAATCCATCAGCCCAACGTTGAAGTTCAGCTCGCTCCAAAGTCCTAGACTCTCTCATGATTGAACGAAAATTTTTGTGAAGTTTTGCGTCTTCAACAATCGGCTCAAACAGGTTCATAGAGTTATGGCTCCAATAAAGAGATAACGCCCGCTTAAGTGGTGAGCAACGCAATACGATGTTCCTGCACACCACCTAAATCACTAAATTCAACGCATAGTAAAAATGCCACGCGTTGCGAATCCGTCTTGAAGCGTTTGTTAAGCAACAATTTCCTCTGCATTATAAAATCTACCAGAATCTTTCGTTTGTTGAAGCCAATCTGCAACTTTTACCTTAAAGCCTTGTTTGGCAAATAGAGTACCAGCAGCTTTCAAATAGTCTTTATTGGCGCCAAATTGAGCCAGACTTAGCACTTCTTTACCTATTGTGGTAACTAAGTAAACTGGCTTACTAGCGACTTTTTGAGCGTTCTCGTGCTCCAAAATTAGACAATGATTATATGAAATTAAACCTTTAATAAAACGGGTCTGTTGTGAACTTTTCCATTTGGTTTGTAGCCCGACAGCCTCTACTCCTGATAATATCCCCAGCTCTTGTAAATACATCAAGATACCAAAGTTAATTCCTGCCTTTTCAAGAATTTCATCATGCTCTCGAAAAATAACACCTTCGACAACAAATTGTGCAGCTATTGCAATAACCTCAGCGTCAGCCTTTGACAAAGTTTTTAAGAAATCTAATGTTCTGTATGAATATGACCCTGGACTTTTAATCTCGCCAGCTAGAATTTTGCCCCAAAGCTGCTGCAAGTCCTCGGAGGACACACGACCAGCATATTCTTGCCAATTGAACAACCAGTCATCTTCAATCTTAGATTCATTTACGGGGGTGGCGTCATCAGCCAATAAATCCTCTGCGATCAGTATTGATTTCGCAACATTTGCTTCCTTACGAATATTTTCACTGACACTTTTTCCAAAAGAGTTTCTCACTGCATATTCAACCCCAAGAGTCGGCTCAATTCTTCCCTGCCTATTCTCAAGAAAATTTTCTAACTGAGGACTCTCAAATTGAATATTACCGTTTCTAATATCTTCCGCTAGCCTTTCTGCTTCAGCAATTTTTAGAATTTCTTGGCGCTTAAGATCTAATCGGCTTTCACCGACTCGTCGCTCTTGCCACGGTTGAAGAATACTACCAATACCCTTGTCAACAAGAGAATCCCACATCTTAATTATTAAATTTTCACCTGGAATATTCATATTTACCCTTTGTTGCTTAACAGCTGTATAGTGCGCATGCGCGTTTTAGTCCTCGGAGGAGTGTAAACACGCATCGCTATCTATTTGTATTCGCTGGATATAATAGAGTTTAGTCCTAATATCCCTTGCAGCTAAACGCGCATGCGTGGTTTCCAAACCTATTATCTACCAGCTGTATTTTTTAACATTATGAATTTGATGCTATTTTCTAAAATGTTACAGAAATAACGCGCAAACTTAGCTACAAATTCCCGGCATTTTTCCTGGAACGGCAATAATACTGTATAGAAAATCAGTTATTAGGCGCTTGTCATAAGCGCTCCAAGCCCTGCAACTAAGGGCCTTAAAACCAAGAGCCCTACAACCCAGGCCTTACAAAAAAACGTTAAGTAAAGCCATGGCTACCGCACGGGTCCAAACTCTGTTTGTCCCTACATTCCGCTGAAAACGGAAAAGTGCTACTGCTTTCGGCCTTAAGCTTAAGGAAGTGCTAAAGCTAAGCGTTTGAATTGGTTATACAATACCCAGTACTGAATGTGAAAACAATTAGCCAAAGGTCAAGTTTTGACAAAGGCAACAAAACCCTAATTTGGGTTGTTTTTACAACAGAATTGACTGGGTTTGAAACCCAAAGCGACGCGACTTTAAGCCGCTGGCACAGCGACTAGCATGGCTTTAAGCCAAAACTTACTAATGAACTTGATCCTAGCGGCTAGCTAAGTTGTAACCCATCACCTGCGGTGCGCCTTTTGCACAGGCGATCCTGTGACTCGCTGCAAGTACGTCCTTGTAAGCTCTGCCTCGCCATCCCTGGCTCGGAAGGTCACAGTTCCGCCTGTGCCTGGAAAATAGGTGTATGTCTGCAAACTCTTCAGATATTTCAAGCTACTCAGCGCTAACAGAGTTGTACCAATTCCCCCTCGGTGTCGCCGACAGCCGTTGGCACAAATAACGTGGCTGAGGGCGAATGCTCGCCGGTGGCGAGTGTGTTTATGAGCGCGAGCCAAGGAAGGCGAGCTGGCCTTTATCCATGGAAGGATTTGGATGCCGAAGCAGCGACAGTCGAATCAGGGGCGAGTGTCGCTTAGCGACGAGCTCACGAGCGCGAAACAGGATGTTGAGCTGGGTCAGAGTCACATGGATGTGACTCGGAGCGTCTGAAGCGATAGTTATTTGCGCCATAAGGCCGAGGGGCTTTCGACAGCGTGTGGGGCGGCAAGGGAGATCCAAGAGGGGATTGCTGTTGATCCCTTCTTGGTCGGGTGTGGGGCGGCGAGAGTTGCGTAACAACGTGCTTTCGAGCGAGAGCCAGGGATGGCGAACTGGCCGTTGTGCATGGATGCATTTGCTCCACGACTTTACGCCGCTGGCACAGCGGCTAGCATGGCTTTAAGCCCAAACTCACCAAAAAATTTGCTCTGAGCTGCTGGTTAATTTGCCCCCCATCACCTGCGGTGCGCTTTTTGCACAGGCGATCCTGTGACTCGCTGCGAGTACTTCCCTGTAAGCTCTGCCTCGGCATCCATGCCTCGGAAGGTCACAGTTCCGCAAGCGCCTGGAAAATAGGCATATATCTGCAGCTTAAAACAACTCTGTGTGGAAAGAATTGCACCGACTTTCCTTCAAAGCCGCCGCTAGGCGTTGTTTGCATATTAGCGTAGCCGAGGCCGGCTTGGAAAATTGAAAACGAATTTTCCGAGGCTATGCCTGATAAGAAGAAGCTATACCTGATAAGAAGCTATACCTGATAAGAAAATGCCCTCCGATGGAGGGCATTCATTGATGAGTACAACTGGGCTTAAGCGTTTCTCGGTTGCTCAGGCTTATCTATATCCAAAGTCACTTCATAGGCCACATTGTTTTGGCTGACAGGCTTTACCGTCTCCACTTTGGGCTCGGCACAGGCCTTGGTATCCCGGGCGATTTGCAGCGCTTCATGGGTGAGCATGTTGTTGCCACTCAGCAGATCATTCAGCCCGCCCTTTTCGGCATCTACCAACCCCAACTCTCTGAGCATGGCATCGACCACAGGCGCGTTGGCACGGTAGTTGAGTGCCGCACTGGTAACCTGCTCGGCAATGCCGCCCTTGACACCTGCGCCATCAGAAGCAGTCCCCAGTTGGCCGGTTACGCCGCTGCCATAGCCTTGAAGGATCTTGATGCCTTCGATGTTTTCCAGCGGTTTAACCGCATTGGCGACGATTTCCGGCAGAACTTTGAGGATAGCCAGTGAGCGCTGCAGGGCAACTTGCTCGTCACGCAACACGTTCTCGGCTTCGTGCAGCGCCTGTTTACCGGCCGCTTCCACCGCATACACCTTCTCATCGGCCTCGGCCTTGAGCATCTTGGCATCGGCACTGGCGCGGGCTTCGGTCAGTATCGCTATGGATCTATCTTCGGCGGCGCGTTTCTCGGCTTCAGCCTGAACTGTGACCCCAACGGCTTCCCGCTCTGCCTCTTTACGGGCGTCGATAACTTCAATCTCTTTGCGACGATTAGCCTCAGCCACCTGACGCACTGTGATTACCGCTTCCTCTTTTTCAACCTTGAGCTTTTCGGCCTCGGCGGCGCGGGCCCTGGCGGCAGATTCTTCTTCCGACTTGGCGGCAACCGCAATCTGTTTCTCCTGTTCGGAGACTTCGATATCTCGCAGCTGCTGAATTCTGGCCTGCTCAATTTGCTTACGCTTTTCAATTTCGCGGGTTTCTATGTCTTTGGTCTTTTCTATTTCCGCCGACTCGATGGCGCGTTCCTTGGCGATTTCCGCCTCCCGCTCCTCACGCTGCTTTTGCTCTTTCTGCTTGATGATCTCGGCCTTTTGTTCGGCGCGCTTGAACTCCAGTGCCTGCTGCTGGATCAAACGTGCTTCCTCTTCGGCCTTTTCAATGTTCAGCGACTCTTTTTCGGCTTCCAGGTTACGCAGCTCAATCTGGATCCGGTTGTCCTGCTGAATATCGTTGGTTTCTTTGCGCTTTTCTTCGATGATCTTGGCGAGTCTGGCACGACCTTCGGCGTCAAACGCGTTGTTCTCATTGAAGAACTCCAGCTCTGTCTGGTCAAAACCTGTCAGAGAGACCGACTCCAGTTCCAGACCGTTTTTCTCGAGATCGTTGGCAACGTTGTTCTGCACCCGCTGTACAAAGTCGGCCCGCTGTTCGTGCATCTCTGTCATGTTCATTTCGGCAGCCACGGCGCGCAGCACGTCAACAAACTTGGACTCCATCAGCTTCTTGAGCTCTTCCACCCTATTGGTGCGACCGCCCAATGTCTGGGCCGCCATGGAGATACCTTCGGCATTGGGGGCCACCCTCAAGTAAAAGTCGGCCTTGACGTCCACCCGCATTCTGTCTTTGGTGATCAGAGCATCTTTTTGGGTCTTGCCCACTTCGATGCGCAGGGTGTTCATATTGACGTGAATAATTTCATGCAGTACCGGCAGGACAATGGCGCCGCCATCTTTGACTACCTTTTCACCACCGAAACCCGTGCGCACAAAGGCCATCTCTTTGGTGGCGCGGCAATAGAGCTTGGCAAAAATAAACCCTATCACCAACAGGCAGAGCACTACTGCGCCTGCGGTAAACAGCAACATACTGGTGCCGCTGGTATTTAAACCCGGGATGGTTTCCATTCCTGTTGTTTCCTTCTTTGGTTGGATTATTGTTCAAAACGGGTGGCAGACCACACGCGGCCGCTGCGTCTGAGCAGCACCACTTGCACCCCTGCCGGGAATTCGGTGTCTTCGTCCTCGGGTTCGACCAGGACATAGTGTTTTTGACGGTATTGATCCTGAACCACAGCCTCGCTGGGATTACCCTTGATGGCGCAGCCGAGTGTCACTGTGCCGACGCTGCCGCTGAGATCTTCGATTGAGACGGCGCTGGATTCATTTTTGGGAAGGATTCTGGCCAACTGCCCACCGAGGAAATGGCAGGCAACCGCCGCCAGCGGCAAGGCCAGCAACAAGGAAAACACTTGCGGTAACAGGGCCGAGGTGAGCAGCCAGGAAAAATAGTTAAGCAGGTAGCCAGTAATACTGAAACATCCCAGTGCCAGTACAAACCAGATGAGCACAGGCAGCCTATCCAGGCAGAGCCAACCGGCCAGCGCTGTCAGTCCCCCCTGAGGCAGGTCAGTATCAAGATCGGCATCGGGAAGCCAGTCATCCATAGCGGCCATCAGGCTGATACCCGCAATTAGTGTGAGTCCCTCTATCACTCCAAGCAGTGCCACTATCGCCAAGGCTACAGCATAGGGCAGATTGGACTGGGCCAGAAAAAAGTCCAGCACAGGATTCCTCCTTGTAGACGACTGTACCTGTCGTCAATATTCCATATAAGCCTGTTTATTTCAGGTCGTTACTGAGTGTACCCCTTGGCAAGCTTTGACTCCAATAGCTTTTATCTGCATTTAACGTCAGAAATCTGCAGCGGCTCACATTAATGTTAGCCACTCCATACTGAGGCTATCTTTGCTTGGGTTAGTGTTGCAACAAACCACAAGGTTTACCCCAGCAACGCCCAGACAAAAACCGAATTGCAAACTTTGTTTTTTATTACAAGGCATTAATTTAATTACATTTCGCAAAAACAAAAACTGCCGAAAAACACTTGAGAACGATCCCTTGGCTTGGTTAGCATAAGAACTGTTCCCTCTGATGCATGCCATTATTTTAGAGCAAACCATGACTGCCAAAACCGAATACCAACATCTTTGCCAGCACTTTCGCACCATCAGCCACTTCGAGCATTTCAGTGCCCTGGGGGACTGGGATCAAGCCACCATGATGCCTATGGGCGGCAGCGAGGCCCGCTCCGAGGCGATGGCCGAGTTGGCATTACACATTCACAGTTTAAAAACCTCGCCCCGGCTTGCTGGATGGCGCCGAAGCCAAGGCCGCCGAACTCAGTATCGAACAGAGGGCCAATCTCAGAGAAATGCGCTGGCACTACGCCCAAGCCATCGCCGTGCCGGGGGACTTGGTGCAGGCCAAGACGCTGGCGGGTTATCGCTGTGAAAACCAATGGCGCGAACAGCGGCATAACAACGATTGGCAAGGGTTTCGCCCCAATCTCGAGGCGGTAATCGCCTTGGTGCGAGAAGAAGCCCAGGCTCGCTCGGCGCACACAGGCAAGGCAGGTTACGATGCCATGCTGGACAGATTTGAACCCGGCATGACCTGTAAACGGCTGGAGAGCACTCTCGGAGCGGTGCGGGACTGGTTGCCCGAGCTTATCCAAAAAGTGAAGCACAAACAGCTGCACCAGAGTTACAAGAGCAGCGCCGGCGACTACCCGATAGCAAACCAAAAGCGGCTGGGACGGGAGGTGATGCAATACCTGGGATTTGATTTCAACCAAGGGCGTTTGGATGTCAGCTCGCACCCATTTTGCGGTGGCGTGCCCGGTGATATCCGCCTCACCAGTCGCTACACGGAAAACGACTTTATCGCTGCCCTCACCTCCACTATTCACGAAACGGGTCATGCCCGTTACGAGCAGGCGCTGCCAAAGGATTGGCGAGGGCAACCCGCCGGAATGTCTCGCTCCATGGGGATCCACGAGAGTCAGAGCCTGTTTTTTGAGATGCAACTCGGCGGCAGCCGCGCCTTTATCAGCAAGCTCTATCCGAGAATTCGCCGACATCTCGACTGCCCGATATCGGCCCATGAACTGGTCGACAATATCACCCGGGTCAAGCCGGGTCTTATCCGGGTCGATGCCGATGAAGTCACCTATCCGGCGCACATACTACTGCGATTTGAAGCCGAGCAGGCCTTTATCGACGGCAGCTTGGAAGTAAAAGACCTACCCGATTTCTGGGATCAAAAGATGCAGCAATATCTGGGGCTGAGTACTGCCGGGAATTATAAAGATGGCTGTATGCAGGATATTCACTGGACCTTGGGCGAACTGGGATATTTCCCCAGCTACACCTTGGGCGCCATGTACGCCGCCCAGCTGAGATTTGCCATGGAAGCCGAATTGGGCCCCATTGAAGCCCTGCTGAGCCAAGATAAGCTGGGGCAGATTTGCGACTGGCTGGATGAAAAAATCTGGTCCAAGGGGTGCCTGCTGGAAACCGATGAACTGATCCGCAGCGCTACAGGGCAGAGTCTGGATCCCAACTTCCTGCAGCGCCATCTGCAACAGCGCTATCTGGATTAATTTATCTGCAAAAATGGTATAATGGCGCGTTTCTACGAAGTAACTGCAAAGAGAAAGTGAATTCAGATGTTGATACGCGCCATTAGCCAGGATGACTGGCAAGCCATAGGCGAAATTCAAGCAGAGTGCTACCACGCGCTGGCCCCCGAACCTTTACATGTACTCAAGAGCAAGTGGCAGGCATCACCGCAAACCTGTTATGTCCTTGAAAAGAGTGACCAGGTGGTAGGCTATTGTCTGGCTCATCCCTGGACCGAAGACACCCCTCCGCCACTGTACAAGGCGATTACCACACTGCCAAAGGCCGACACCCTTTATCTGCATGATATTGCCATCAGCAACAGGGCTCAGGGATTCGGCGCCGGACGCAAACTGTTTGATACCCTCAAACTGCAGGCGGAAAAACTGCGCCTGGGTTCCTTGTCACTGGTTGCAGTACAGGGCGCCTGTGGTTACTGGGAAAAGCTTGGCTTTAACCACAAGCGTATCGAAAAATCGTTGGCCACCTATACAGATGACGCCAGTTATATGGTCTATCCGGTAGCCCGCTGACAGATGCAACCCACACTCATCACCATAGGCTTATTGTGCCTGAGCAATATCTTTATGACCTTTGCCTGGTACGGCCACCTCAAGTCCCTTTCAGGTAAACCCTGGATAATTGCCGCTTTGGTCAGTTGGGGCATAGCCCTGTTCGAATATCTTTTGCAGGTACCGGCCAACCGTATTGGTTATAGTGTGATGAATGTGGGCCAACTCAAGATACTTCAGGAAGTCATCACCCTGAGTCTGTTTGTTCCTTTTTCATTCTATTACCTTAAAGAACCGCTGAAACTGGACTATCTCTGGGCCGGGTTGTGTATGCTCGGCGCCGTTTATTTTATATTTCGCAGTAAGTTCGCTTGAGCCCACTGCTTTAATGAGGACACAAGATGGCACGTCAGGTCGCCTATGAATACAAGGGGGTCGCGAAAGTGATCAACTTTGCCTATGACAAATACCACGACATGTACGAGGCTGTTGCCGCCGCCGAGGGAATAGATCTCAGCCGTTTTCTGGCGATGGAGCAGCAAGTCGCCATGACAGCCAAAGGCGGCGGCGCCCTGAAGAGCTATCGCACCAGTGAATTCGCCCGTATGGGATTTCGTCATATCCACTTTGTCAAAGAAGAAGAGCAGGGTTAATACCTGCCCAAAAGAGGGTTAAGCCATGATAAATCCAGAGCACGCCAATTTTCCCCGAGCCGGCTTTTTCAAGCGCCTCGGTGCCGCCGTTTATGATCTGTTGCTGGCGGTAGCCGTCTACATGTTTGCCGGTGCCATAGGGTTTGGGATCTTTACCGGCCTGACCGCCTCCGGCCTCATTCCCATGGGGAACTATGAACATGTTTCGGATCTGCTCAATGGCAACAGCCTCTATCACGGCCTCTATCAGCTGTGGCTGGCCTGCTGTGTGGCCGGTTTCTACGCTCTCTTTTGGTCCAAGGGCGGCCAGACTCTGGGCATGCGCGCCTGGCGCCTCAAGGTACAGCATCCCAACGGCCAAAACCTGAGTTTTATTACCGCGCTGGCACGGGTGGTTTGGTCCTTGCTGGGGATAGGCAACCTGTGGATCCTGTTCAGCGGTGACAAACTGGCACTGCAGGACAGCATGACCCGCTCCGAAGTGGTGCTTCTCAGTAAAGAAGCCAACTCACTGCGCAACTGGCACTGATTCTGAGGTAATGGCCTGAAATACCCAGGTAGCGGTAGCATTAAAATAGAGCTTTTTAGATACTAATACGCAAACCACAGCAAAAAGCCCTGTCAGTGACAGGGCTTTTTCATAGGGTTAATCAACAAGGGAGGCTTTAAACCGCAGCGGCTTTACTCTCAAGCCCTCAATCCTCAGCGTCCTCAGCGGCGGATATAGTAGATAGCCGCGCCGGTAAACAGCACACTCGGCATCATGGCCCCCATCAAGGCCGGCAGCTCATAGACTATGCTCATGGGGCCGAAGATCTCATTACAGATATAGAAGGTAAAGCCGGCTATCACCCCGAGTAATACCCTGGCCCCCATGGTGACGGTTCTAAGCGGCCCGAACACAAAAGAGAGCGCCACCAGCATCATCACAGCCACTGTGATGGGTTGCATCACCTTACGCCACAGCGCCAACTCATAGCGACTGGCATCCTGATTATTGTTCTTCAGATAGTCGAGATAACCGACCAAACCGCGGATAGACAGGGCATCGGGTTTAACCGACACCACACTCAGCTTGTCCGGTGTCAAACTGGAGGGCCATCTGTCTTCCTTGAGGTTATCCAGCACCACTTGCTCATTTTTGAACACAGTGCGGCGAACCTCCAATAAACGCCAATATTCCTTGGTGTAAATAGCCTGCTCGGCGTGCACCACACTGGCCAGCTTCTGCTCAGAGTCAAACTCATAAAGGGTAATATTGCCAAGACGAGTCACATCCTCAATCTCGCCAATATTGACGAACAGGTTTCCATCTCTGGCCCAAATCCCGCGGTGAGACTTAATCAGGTTGCCGCCGGAGATCTTATTGGTCTTCAGCTCATAGGCCTTCTGCTCCGCCACCGGTGCGCCCCACTCCCCCAGTACCATTACCATCAGCATCAAAGGAACCGCCGTCTTCATCGCCGACAGGGTGATCTGCAGCCGCGACATGCCGGAGGCCTGCATCACTATCAGTTCAGAGTTGGAGGCCAGCATGCCCATGCCGATGAGCGCCCCGAGCAACACGGCCATGGGGAAAAACATCTCCACATCTCTTGGGATCAAAAACAGCACATAGACGGCGGCATCCATCATGGTGTAGCTGCCCCGCCCTACCAAACGCAGCTGATCGACCCATTTGATGATCCCGGAAAGCCCGGTCAAAATCAGCAGACACAGGGCAGAAGTGCTGAGCAATACTCTGGCAATATACCAGTCCAGTATCTTCATGCTGCGGCCCCCCGGCGTTTGAACAGACCGGTCAGGCGAGTGCCCAAAGGTCTGCCCTTACCTATCAGCAAGATGCCCATCACCAATGCCGAGGCATGGATCCACCACATTCCCAGCCAGGCCGGGATCACCTCATCCTGCAGCGCCTTGCGCCCGGCGACCATCAAGCCGAAATAACCAAGATAGAGCAATACCGCCGGGAATACCTTGGCAAACTTGCCCTGGCGCACATTGACCCGCGCCAGCGGCACAGCAATCAGCGTCATCAAAGGGATAGCCAGCGGAATCGCCAGTCGCCAGTGGAATTCGGCTACGGCTTCCGGCCCCGGCGTATTGAGCAGCTCCTTGAAAGGCACGGCAGATAACTTGCGATCCCTCTCATCCACTTCCTGCTCTTTGAGCTGCATCTGATAACCGCCGAACTCAATCACCTGGTAATCCACCCGGTTCGGTGCTCCCTGATAACGCACGCCGTCATCGAGCTTGAGCCGCTGGCCACCTGTTGCGTCTTCCACCACCCGGCCACCATGGGCCACGACCAGGTTGGTAACGCCGCTCTCATCTTCCGCATCGGGAAGCTGGGCCACAAAGACTTTTTCCAATTCATTGTCTTTACTGATTTTTTCAACAAAGAGCACTGCCCGGCCATTGGCACTGGTTTGAAAGCGCCCCTGAACCAGGGCGGCTAACCCAGCCTCTGACTGGGCCTTCTCCAAAACCGCGTGCTGTTTGTCCTGGGCCCAAGGCGCAACATAAAGCGCCAGATAACCGGTAAACAAGCTGTTGAGCAACGCCAGGATCAAGGTTACCCGGGTAACATACCATTCGCTGATACCGACCCCGTGAAAGACCACCATCTCGTTTTCTGCATACATGCGGCCGTGGGCGAGCAAGATCCCCAGAAACAGACTCAGAGGCAGGATAAGCACCGTCAATTCGGGCAGATTAAGGCCTATCAGAGTCAGCACCAGGGAGGCGGGAAATTCGCCGTCGGAGGCATCGGCCAGGATGCGAACAAATTGCTGGCTGATAAAAATAGCTAATAAGACTGAAAGCACCGCTATTTGTGCCTTCAAAACTTCGCGGATCAAGTATCTAAATACAATCACAGGCTGAATCCGGTATCCAAACTTATCTTTTTGCTGGTGTCAGTGTTACTTTCATGTAGACTGTCTACTTTTGATAGTTTTCTGACCATAACAGGCGGCATTTTGGTTGTTTCAGGCGTATGATTCTTGTCAGCCAAACCAGCCCCCTGCTGCAGGAAATTTTCCGCCTTTAGGCGGCACAAGCAGACATTATCCAATAAATAAAAAAGTTTGTCTTTAAAAGAATCTAGGAGAGCTCATGGAGTTTAGCGTAAAGAGCGGCAGCCCCGAAAAACAGCGCTCGGCCTGCATAGTTGTAGGCGTTTACGAACCCCGTCGCCTGTCCGGCATCGCCGAACAACTGGACAAAATCAGTGAAGGTTACATCAGCAACCTGTTGCGTCGCGGTGATCTGGAAGGTAAGCCCGGGCAGATGTTGCTCCTGCATCATGTACCCAATGTGCTGAGTGAGCGGGTTCTGCTGGTAGGTTGCGGAAAAGAACGAGAACTAGACGAGCGCCAATACAAGCAGATCATCACCAAGACGATCAACACCCTCAACGATACCGGCTCAATGGAAGCCGTGTGCTTCCTGACCGAACTGCACGTTAAAGGCCGCGACACTTATTGGAAAGTGCGCCAGGCCGTGGAAACCACCAGCTCTACCCTCTACAGCTTCGATGGACTCAAGACCCGTAAGGGCGAGACCCGTCGCCCGCTGCGCAAACTGGTATTCAATGTCCCAACCCGCCGTGAACTGACGGTTGGCGAGCGCGCCATCGAGCACGGTGTTGGCGTTTCCGCCGGTATGCAGTTGTGCCGCGACGTGGCCAATATGCCACCCAACATCTGCAACCCGGCTTATCTGGCCTCACAGGCCCGGCAATTGGCCGAAGTGCATGAGAACCTGAAGGTCAGCACTATTGGTGAAGAGCAGATGGCCAAGCTTGGCATGAACGCCTACCTGGCCGTGGGCCGTGGCAGTGCCAACGAGTCCATCATGACAGTAATGGAATATCAAGGCGCCGTCGACACGACCGCCAAGCCGATAGTGCTTGTGGGTAAGGGCCTCACTTTTGACTCAGGTGGTATCTCACTCAAGCCGGGTGAAGCCATGGATGAAATGAAATACGACATGGGCGGCGCTGCCGGGGTACTGGGTACCATGAAGGCCATCTGTGAAATGAAGCTGCCCATCAATGTGGTTGGGGTACTGGCCGGCTGTGAAAACATGCCTTCCGGCAACGCCTATCGCCCAGGTGATATTCTCACCACCATGAGCGGTCAAACCGTGGAAGTGCTCAACACAGACGCCGAAGGCCGTCTGGTGCTTTGTGATGTACTCACCTATGTGGAGCGCTTCGACCCTGAACTGGTGGTCGATACCGCCACTCTGACAGGTGCCTGTGTTATCGCGCTCGGTAAACACGCCTCAGGTCTGTTCTCTGCCCATAACCCACTGGCGAGTGAGCTGCTCAATGCCGGTGAGCAGAGTGGTGACCGCGCCTGGCGCCTGCCGATATGGGATGAGTACCAGGAGATGCTGGACAGCCCATTTGCCGATATGACCAACCTGGGCGGACGCCCTGCCGGGTCTATCACGGCGGCCTGTTTCCTGTCGCGCTTTACCAAAAAATACCACTGGGCCCACCTGGATGTAGCAGGTACAGCCTGGAACAGCGGCGCCAACAAGGGCTCGACCGGTCGTCCGGTTCCTATGCTGGCGCAGTTCCTGCTCAACCGCGCCGGGGTCGAGCAAGGCGAATAAGCGCCTGACTCCCTGCCAATAAAAAGCGAAGCCCAGTGCTTCGCTTTTTCTTTTTGTGGGCTATTTTATAAAGCCAATCTTCCCTTTGCCCTGCTCCTTCCCCGTCTTTTGATTATCGCCCCCGTCTTTTGATTATCGCCCCCGTCTTTTGATTATCGCCCCCGCCTTTTGATTATCGCCGAAAGCGTCGGCGCTTGGGCAAAATGGTATTCATCCACGGCTCAAACCACAGAGCGAAGCCACAGAGCTAAGCCACAATAAACCGCCCTGTTGAAAGGCAGTGGCTCAAAACAGCCCCCATAAAACTCGGCTTCAGACTAAGTTTGCACAGCTGAGTTTGCCAATACAGTTCCAGCCGACATGACCCCGTTTACTTTAACTCTGAACGCTTTAATTCATTGCTTTTCATCCAGTTACTTCCTGTCACTTTTTTTTGTCACTTGGTATTGCCGTTGAGATTTCAAGCCAAACAACTGCTGTTCAAATAAAATACTAGACGACTGGTCTAATGGTGATTATACTGGCTGTCATGAACACACAGACACAAAGCACACGCCAACACATACTGGACACGGGTTACCAGCTCGTCGTAACTAAAGGCTTTTCCAATGTTGGCCTGTCACAACTGCTGCAACATGCAGAAGTCCCCAAGGGCTCCTTCTACCACTACTTCAAATCCAAGGAGCAGTTCGGCGAAGCCCTGATAAAGGACTATTTCAACGATTATCAGAATAAGCTGCAGGCACTTTTGGGCCATGAACGCACTCCGGCGCTGCAGCGGCTGCAAAGCTACTGGCAACTCTGGCTGGATTGCGACGCCGATGTCTGCGGCGCACAAAAATGCTTGGTGGTGAAGCTGAGCGCCGAAGTAGCCGATCTCTCTGAACCTATGCGTATGGCGCTGCTGCAAGGCGCCAAGCGGATCATTGCCACCATTGCCGAATGCATCGAAGCCGGAAACCGGGATGGCTCTGTCAAGGTCGGCAACAGTGAACAGACGGCGCAGCTACTTTACAACCTCTGGCTGGGAGCCAGCCTGATGAGCAAGCTGACCCAGGATAAAAACGCCCTCAACCTGGCGATGCAAACCACTGACAGCATACTCGCAGGCAGGCTGGACAACAGCGGCCAATAACAGATACTCCCCGCCACACAGGTGGCGGGATTTTTTTAACCGAGCACTAGACGACCGGTCTAATCAAGCAATAAAACCCAATGGAGCCTATTATGACTGCCAATCAAACCCCACATCAGCGCATTGTGCTGGCCTCTCGCCCGAGCGGCGCTCCCAACGCAGAAAACTTCCGTCTGGAAAGCAGCAGCAAGCCGGTGGCAAACGACGGCCAGGTGTTGCTGCGCACCATCTACCTGTCGCTGGATCCATACATGCGCGGCCGCATGAGTGATGCAGAATCCTATGCCGAGCCGGTAGCCGTGAACGATATCATGGTCGGCGGCACAGTTTGCCAGGTAGAAGAGTCCCGTCATCCTGACTTTGAAGTCGGTGAGTGGGTGCTCGCCTACACCGGCTGGCAAAACTATGCCCTTTCAGACGGTGAAGGATTGTTGAAACTCGGCAAAGCGCCTGCTGCCCCTTCATACGCCCTCGGAGTCTTGGGTATGCCGGGTTTCACCGCCTATATGGGACTGCTGGATATTGGCCAGCCCAAAGCGGGAGAAACTCTGGTGGTTGCCGCCGCGACCGGACCGGTTGGCGCAACCGTAGGTCAGATAGGCAAACTCAAGGGCTGCCGGGTCATAGGTATTGCCGGCGGCGCTGAGAAATGTCGCCACGCCAAAGAAGTACTGGGTTTCGATGAGTGTCTGGATCACAAGGCAGAGGACTTCGCCGAGCAGTTGGCCCGAGTCTGCGACCAGGGAATAGACATCTATTTCGAGAACGTCGGCGGCAAGGTGTTTGATGCCGTATTGCCCCTGCTGAATACCAGCGCCAGAGTCCCCGTATGTGGTTTGGTGTCTCAATATAACGCCACTGAGTTGCCGGCCGGTCCGGATCGCCTGTCACTGCTGATGAGCACCATTCTGGTGAAGCGGATCAAGATGCAGGGCTTTATCATTATTGACGATTATGGCCACAGATATGAAGAGTTCGCCAAGGATATGGATGCCTGGGTATCTCAGGGCAAAATTCAATACAAGGAGCAACTGGTCGAAGGGCTGGAGCAGGCCCCACAAGCCTTTATCGGCCTGCTTGAAGGTAAAAACTTCGGCAAGCTGGTGATCAAGGTTGCCGAGCCGCTGTGATAAAAACTGATGGCTGCACTAGATTGATTGCTGCGGCCATTCGGTAACCAGCAAAGCAAGACCTGCGGCCCTCTTAAGCATAAACGCCAAGAGGGCCGCCAATTTTAACGGCTTAATTCAGGCTATTCACGCCATCTTTAACAAAGCCTTGGCTCCAGCTTAAACCGGGATTCAAAGACAATCCGGGCACTTCCTTTAATTTGAATCTTGCATTCAGGCCTGTAGGCCGACGCAGAGCACACATGGGACTTGTTAGCGCCTTCCTTAGGTTTCCTTAAAATCACCTCACGCTTAACATCAAACAGCAGCTCAATATGGTTGGCAGCAAGACAACGCCAAACTGAATCTTGATCCATTTTATGCACGTATGACTTATTAGCTAATAGCTCAAGAGCCTTATCGGGATGGCGCTGACCATTTCAACCTTTGGCCAAAAGGTGTAAAATCCTCCTCTTATGTCAAATGGCTACCAGTGTTCTGTGCAGGGGTGAGATGCAGGCGATGAGCAAGGCAACTTTTTATCTGCTGCCAAATGCAGCACAGCAACCAAGCGCCGAGCAGTTGCAACTGCTTGCCTGTCAGTTGGCCGGGCAGCATTATGCCAAGGGTGAATGGCTCTATATTCACTGTGAGGATCAGGCGCAGGCCCATGGGATTGATGAACTGCTTTGGCAGTTTGAACCCAGTGCTTTCGTGCCCCATAACCTTAAAGGGGAAGGCCCTGCCGCCGGTGCACCGGTTGAAATCGGCTTTGACAAGCTGGGGCCCAACCAACGCCGCCCGATACTGATCAATCTGGCCACAGAAGCCCCGGCATTTGCGGTAAACTTTGGCAGGATCATAGATTTTGTTGCCGGTGATGAGCAACACAAGGCCCTGGCCAGGGACAGATACCGCCAGTATCGTAATCTGGGAGTCACGCTCAGCACCCAGGATTTGGCAACACAACCACTTAATTTTGTTTGAGAAACGACAGTTCCCATGGAAAAAACATACAATCCGCAGTCTATTGAACAAGCGCTCTACCGTGTATGGGAAGAGAAAGGTTACTTCAAGCCCCACGGTGACGAGTCCCAGGGCAACTATTGCATCATGATCCCGCCGCCGAATGTCACCGGCAGCCTGCATATGGGACACGCCTTTCAGGATACCATTATGGACACCCTGATCCGTTACCAGCGGATGAAAGGCAAGAATACCCTCTGGCAAGTGGGTACCGACCATGCCGGTATCGCCACCCAGATGTTGGTGGAGCGCAAAGTCGCCGCCGAAGAAGGCAAGAGCCGCCACGACCTGGGCCGTGAAGCCTTTATGGACAAGGTATGGGAATGGAAGAACCAGTCCGGTGGCACCATTACCCGCCAGATGCGTCGCCTGGGCGCCTCGGTAGACTGGGACCGTGAGCGTTTCACCATGGACGAAGGCCTGTCGGAAGCCGTGCAGGAAGTGTTTGTTCGCCTCTATGAAGATGACCTCATCTATCGCGGTAAGCGCCTGGTTAACTGGGATCCCAAGCTGCACACTGCAATTTCCGATCTGGAAGTGGAAAACAAGGAAAAGCAGGGCCACATGTGGCATTTCCGCTATCCACTCGCCGATGGCGCCCTGACCGCCGACGGTAAAGACTATCTGATTGTCGCCACCACACGTCCGGAAACCATGCTGGGTGACAGTGCCGTTGCCGTGCACCCTGACGATGAGCGTTATCAATCCCTGATTGGCAAAGAGATCATTCTGCCAATCGTTAACCGCCGTATTCCTGTGGTGGCCGATGACTATGTAGATATGGAGTTCGGTACCGGCTGCGTGAAGATCACTCCGGCCCACGACTTCAATGACTATGAAGTCGGCAAGCGTCACAATCTGCCTATGTTCAACATCCTTACCCAGGATGCCGCCATCCGCACTGTGGCCGAAGTAGTGAATGTCGACGGTAGCCTCAACACCGAATTGGACGCCTCTTTGCCAAGCCGTTATGCCGGTATGGACAGATTCAAGGCCCGCGATGCCGTTGTCGCCGAATTCGAGACCCTGGGTCTTTTGGAAAAAATCGAGCCCCACGGCCTGAAAGTGCCTTATGGCGACCGCAGCGGCGTGGTGATTGAACCGCTGCTGACCGACCAATGGTATGTGTCTGTCAAACCACTGGCCAAGACAGCCATAGAAGCGGTGGAAAACGGCGATATCAAGTTTGTACCTCAGCAATACGAGAACATGTACTTCTCCTGGATGCGTGACATTCAGGACTGGTGTATTTCGCGCCAGCTGTGGTGGGGTCACCGCATTCCGGCCTGGTATGACAACAGCGGTAAGGTCTATGTCGGCCGTAACGAAGCCGAAGTACGCGCCAAGCACAACTTGGCAAGCGATATTGCTCTGCGTCAGGACGATGATGTACTGGATACCTGGTTCTCCTCTGCCCTGTGGACCTTCTCAACCCTGGGCTGGCCACAGCAGACTCCTGAGCTGAAAACCTTCCACCCCACAGACGTGCTGGTGACAGGTTTCGACATCATCTTCTTCTGGGTAGCCCGGATGATCATGATGACCATGCACTTCATCAAGGATGAAGACGGCACACCTCAGGTACCCTTCAAGACTGTCTATGTGACCGGGCTTATCCGTGATGAGCAAGGCAACAAGATGTCCAAGTCCAAGGGCAATGTGCTGGATCCTCTGGATATGATCGATGGCATAGATCTCGAGTCTCTGGTTGGCAAGCGCACCGGCAACATGATGCAGCCGCAACTGGCCGCCAAGATTGAAAAGAGCACCCGCAAGGAGTTTGCCGACGGCATCGAAGCCCACGGTACCGATGCGCTACGCTTTACCCTGGCTGCCATGGCATCCACCGGCCGTGACATCAACTGGGACATGAAGCGCCTGGACGGTTACCGCAGCTTCTGTAACAAGCTGTGGAATGCTTCCCGCTATGTACTGATGAACACGGAAGATCAGGATTGCGGCCCCAACTCACCTAACGGCAAGGCCGGCGGTGAGATGCAGCTGTCGCTGGCGGATCGCTGGATCACAGGTCTGTTCAACCAAACGGTCAAGACCTTCGAAGAGCATATGGGCGCCTATCGTTTCGACCTGGCCGCCAATACCCTGTACGAATTCACCTGGAACCAGTTCTGTGACTGGTATCTTGAGCTGACCAAGCCTGTGCTGCAAAACGGCTCTGAAGCCGAGCAGCGTGGCACCCGTCATACTCTGGTGACTGTACTCGAGCAGCTGTTGCGCCTGATGCACCCATTGATGCCATACATCACTGAAACCATCTGGCACCGTGTCAAACCACTTGCCGGTGTAGAAGGTGAAACCTTGATGCTGGCCGCCTTCCCTGAGTATCAGGCCGACAAAGTCGATACCGAGGCCATGGCCGACTTGGAATGGGTCAAGCAAGTGATTGTTGCCGTGCGTAACATCCGCGCCGAGCTGAACATAGCTCCGTCCAAGCCGCTCAACGCCTTGCTGCGCAGTGTCAGTGTTCGCGACAAGGCCCGTGTAGAGGCCAACCAAACCTTCTTCACTACCCTGGCTAAGCTGGAAAGCATGACGATTTTGGCCGATGGCGACAACGCGCCCATGTCCACCACCCAACTGGTAGGCGAGATGGAACTGTTGATCCCTATGGCAGGGCTTATCGACGTAGCGGCCGAAATGGCCCGTATCGACAAACAGCTGGAGAAGCTGAGTGGCGAAGTGGCCCGCATTGAAGGCAAGCTGTCCAATGAAGGCTTTGTCGCCAAAGCCCCGGCAGCCGTTATCGACAAAGAGCGCAGCAAGATGGCTGATCTCAAGCGCGATATGGACAAGCTCAAAGAGCAACAAGCCGAGCTGGCCAAACTGGAAGCCTAACGGTTAACCCAAGAGCCATAAAACCCAAGGGCAGTCAATCGACTGCCCTTTTTTACTATTCGCTTGCCCTCGACTCCAAATGGCCCCCGAATTCAGATAATTTCATCAGCTAAGTCTGGCTATCGGAACAACATATTGTTAGATTGAAGAATATTCCAAGGGGAGTAACTTCTCGCCGGCTTGTCGTCATTACGGTGTTTGCGCACCCGGCAACCGGGCAAAGCCACTGAGCTGTGCTTTGTAAGTGAGACCTTGCCGACAGGCAAGATCCGCGCTCCTTCAGCTGGCCTGCCGTCGGTGGCAGGCTTTGTTGTATTTGGAGAAAATGAAATGGGTACCTGGTGGTTATGGAGCGGATTTCTGGTAATAGTACTGGGGATCCTTTGGATAGACCTTAAGTTTGTCGGCGGTGGTCACAGCCATAAAGTCTCTATCAAAGAGGCGGGGATCTGGACCCTGGTATGGATAAGCGTCGCCATGCTGTTCAACTTAGGGATTTGGTTCTACCTGAAACAGACCGCAGGTCTCGAAGTCGCCAATCAACAAGGGCTGGAGTTTCTCACCGCCTACCTCATCGAAAAAGCCCTGGCCGTGGACAATGTGTTTGTCTGGCTGATGCTGTTTAGCTATTTCGCTATCCCCGCCGAACTGCAAAGACGGGTGCTGCTCTACGGAGTACTGGGCGCCATAGTGATGCGTACCGCCATGGTATTTGGCGGCACTTGGCTGATTAATCAGTTCCATTGGGTGCTGTATCTTTTCGGGGCATTTCTGCTGTTTACCGGCGTCAAGATGCTGTTTACCAAGGAAGATAATGAAACCGATCTCTCCAACAACAAGCTGCTCGGCTGGCTCAGAAAACACCTGAGGGTGGTGAAAAATCTTCAAGGTGAGCATTTTGTGGTGCGTCGCCACGGCGTATTATTTGCCACTCCCCTGCTGCTGGCGTTGATCGCTGTGGAGATCAGCGACATCATCTTCGCTGTCGACAGTATCCCGGCCATCTTCGCGGTCACCACAGATCCCTTTATCGTACTGACGTCCAACATCTTCGCCATCATGGGCCTCAGGGCCATGTACTTTCTGTTGGCGGGCGCCGCCGAACGTTTTGTACTGCTCAAATATGGCCTGGCGCTGATCCTGATGTTTATCGGTATCAAGATGCTTCTACTGGATATCTATCATCTACCTATCATGCTGGCACTGGCGGTCATCGCGATTATTCTACTGGTCAGCATACTGGGCAGTCTGTGGCTGACCCGGGATAAGGGGAAGCAGCCACAGGCATAATACCTGTCTTTTGTCCGTCACTCGAAGGGGGCACAAGATAATGAAAAATGATCCTGAGTGTAGTGGTCGCACCCATGCGCTGCACGGGGCGACTCACCTGGTGTTGTTTGTGGTCTATCTGTTCTTGATGTTTGAGTAATCATTCGCGGATGTTGGCCATGAAAAACACATCCACATACTCGCCATCGCGAAAAGCATAGTCCCGCGCCTCGCCCTCAATCACAAAGCCATGGCGTTTGTAGAGCGTTATAGCGGCGTGATTGTCGGTATAAACCGTCAGCTCAAGGCGTCTCACCGCCAACCAGTTATGGGCCAAATCCACTGCGGCCGCCAACAGCGCAGAACCCACGCCGATACCGCGGCACTCTTCACTCACCGCCATCCCCAGGTCGGCCACATGCTTACGTCTGGGGTTGGTTTGCACCTGTAAGGAGAGCTGACCGGCCACCTCCCCTTGCCACTCTGCGACCAGTGAATAGTAACCATCCGGCAGTTCGCCCAGGCGCTTATACCACTTTTCGAGTGACGGAAAGGGCTGCTGCAAAGTGCCGGCATAACAGCTGGGCTGAGTGAAGAGCGCCCGTATTGCCGGAATATCCGTGTGCTCGCTGTGGCGCACCACTACCTCTTGTTGTGACTGACTCACCTTGGGTTCAAAATCTGTTACCTGCACTCTGTTGTTCTCCTTAACTAAAAGCCGCCAAGCCTGTCTGGGCCCGTCCCAGGATCAAGGCATGAATATCATGGGTCCCCTCATAGGTATTGACCGCTTCCAGGTTCATCAGATGCCGGATGACATGAAACTCGTCACTGATACCATTACCACCGTGAATGTCCCTGGCCTGGCGAGCAATTTCCAGCGCCTTGCCGCAGGAGTTACGCTTGATTAGCGAGATGGCCTCGATAGCCAAACTGTCCTGATCCAGCAAGCGACCGGCCTGCAAGCAGGCAAACAGCGCCGTGGTGATCTCTGTTTGCATATCCACCAGCTTTTTCTGGATTAGCTGATTGGCCGCCAATGGTCTGCCGAACTGGACTCGGTCCAGACTGTATTGCCGTGCGGCATGCCAGCAAAACTCGGCCGCGCCCAAGGCGCCCCAGGCGATGCCGTATCTGGCCTTGTTGAGACAGCCAAAGGGCCCCTTGAGCCCCTCGACGTTGGGCAGCAGAGCATCGACACCCACTTCAACCCCGTCCAGCACAATTTCGCCGGTTATCGAGGCCCTGAGAGAGAACTTGCCCTCTATCTTGGGCGCCGACAGCCCAGGGGTGCCCTTTTCCACTAAAAAGCCACGAATGACCCCATCAAGCTTGGCCCAAACCAGGAAGAGATCGGCAATCGGTGAATTGGTGATCCACATCTTGTTGCCATGGAGCCGATACCCTCCGGGGATAGCTTCGGCGCGAGTCTTCATGCCGCCGGGATCTGAACCTACATCCGGCTCGGTCAGCCCAAAACAGCCAATCAGCTCCCCCCGTGCCAACTTTGGCAGGTATTTCTGTTTCTGCTCTTCACTGCCGTAGGCAAAAATCGGATGCATCACCAAAGAGGACTGCACACTCATGGCCGAACGATAACCACTGTCGACCCGCTCTATCTCCCGGGCAATCAGGCCATAGCTGACATAGTTGACCCCGGCGCCGCCATATTCAGTCGGCAGAGTCGCCCCGAGTAACCCCAGAGCACCGAGCTCTGTCATGATCTCGGGATCAAAGTATTGCTCGCGATTTGCCTGCAGGATCCTGGGTTGCAACTTGCTTTGGGCATATTCATGCACAGTGTCGCGGATCATCCTTTCTTCCGGCAGCAACAGGCTGTCAAACTGCAAGGGATCTTGCCAATCGAAGGGGTTACGGGCCATAGCTTTGTCCTTTTTTTCAGCTGATTTTCATCATGCTAACTCAGTCCCGGATTTCTGCCCAGCGCTGAAACCTCCGCCAAACAAAGATTACGTCTGTATCAAATTGCTACTTTCATGAAAGAAATCTCTGAATTTGCGCCGCACAAATGTTAGTCTTCAGCACTATTCTTGGTCATAGCTTTTAGTAATATTTTCGGTATTCAATGTCTGTACGGCTCTGCTTATTCATAATCGGCCTCTTGTCTCTCAATGCCTGGGCACATCCCTATTGCAAAGAGACAGAATGCATCCCTATTGATAAATGGGATCTAGGACTGGCCTTGGGTTACGGTCAAAAAACCAACCCCTTACGCCAGCAGGACGATATTCCCCTCTATGTCATTCCCAGTATTGCCTACTATGGTAAAAACTGGTTTTTTGATAACGGTAATCTGGGACTAACCCTGGCCGAGTCGGAAAACTACACCATTAATCTGGTGACGGCCTACAGCAAAGAGCGGGCTTTTTTCTATCGCTGGGACCCCAGTAATGTATTTACTTTCGGTGGCAGCTCTCAGATCTCCAAGGCCACCGAGAGTCGCGCGGCACCCATGATGTTAATGCAAGCCAATGAACCACCAAAAGTATTTAATGAATTGGAAGACAGACACTTTACATTTCTTGGCGGAGCCGAGGCTTTTTTTTACACTCAATACGGTATACTGAATCTTTCGCTTACTCATGATATGTTCAATGTTCACCAGGGCACTGAGGCCAAAGCCAGGTGGTTGTATCAGCTGAATTTGGAACGCTGGAAACTTGAGTTCGCCCTGAATATAGAGTGGAAGAGTAAAGAAATAGTCGATTATTACTTTGGCGTAAGACCAAGCGAGAATGCCTATTGGAGTCAGGCTTACCAGGGGAGTTCAGGCTTTAACCGCGGGCTGGAGTTTACCGGCCGTTATAGCCTCAACGAGGACTGGGATCTTATATTGGGACTGCGTTATACCAAACTTGCCGATGAAATAGCCAAGAGCCCTCTGCTGGATGAAGATGATGTCAGGGCTTTTTTCATTGGTGCTGCCTATAGGTTTTAAACAAGGTGCGCATAGCAAACAGCTGGCGTTGGCTGTTCCTGCTGCTGATGTTGTCAATGATATTTGCAACCAAGGTGCAGGCTGACCCAGATAATAACAATCAAGAAATCAAGCTGGCTATCACACCTCAGCTCTGTATTCTCAAGAGTGAAGAGGACACCTGTTCGCTTGATGTCAGTTTAAGCTGGACTAATACAAATGGTGCGGTTTGTATCCTTTCTGATTATGAAGGGTTACAACGTTGGTGCAGTGAAACTGAAGATGTGCACAGCCTCACATTCCGGCTCACAACCAGTGAGGACATTCATTTTGTCATGGTAGATAAAGACACATGGCAAACCTTAGCCGGCGTTTACTTTAGAACGACCCCCGTATCTGACACCAATGTCAGGCGCAGATATCGCAACCCTTGGAGTTTATTCTGATGACCTCAGCGCAATCGACTCACCGAGTTTTATTGGTAGAAGACGACATTCGTCTTGCCAACCTTATTGTGGATTATCTCAAGTCCCATGGCATGCATGTAGAAGTTGAGCGCCGCGGTGACACAGTTTTGACCCGACTGCTCAACTACAAACCTGATATTATCTTGCTGGACATCATGCTACCAGGCATGGATGGACTGTCGCTGTGCGAAAAACTGCCGGATTACTTTGCCGGCCCTATCCTGCTGATGAGCGCACTTGGCTCCAATGAAGATCAAATCAAAGGCCTGGAACTGGGAGCCGATGACTATGTGGTTAAACCGGTTGACCCGGCACTCCTGGTCGCGCGGATCAACAATCTGCTGAGACGTCATACCAAGCCACCTATGGCAGAATCTCACTGCCTGAGCTTTGGCAAGCTGAGCATAGATCCTCACACCCAGGCAATTCGTCTGGGCGATAAAGAGGTGGATCTCACCAGTCACGAATTTGAACTCCTGTGGCTGCTGGCATCCCAGGCCGGCCAAGTACTGAGCCGCCAATATATCTATCAGTGCCTGCTGAATATCGACTTCGATGGCAAGGATCGCAAGATAGACGTACGTATCTCCCGCCTGCGTAAAAAACTGGGCGATAACATAGAAACGCCATTCAGGATCAAGACGGTTTGGGGCCAGGGATATCTATTTGCCCCCGAAGCCTGGAACAGCTAATCCCCAAATAGGTTACCGCGTGAAACGCCTCTTCATCAGTTTGTATCTACTGATCAGCCTGAGCTTTCTCGGGCTGGGATGGACCCTAGACGCCCTTTGGCAGCAACACGATGACGAGGCGGAACTCTTGGCCGATGCGCCACTTATGGCCATGGCAGCCATCTTGAAGCCCATGAGCCCAGAACAGCGGCAACAGGCGATCGCCACCGCCAATGTCAATGCCACCTATCCATTGCGTCTGTTCAGTGCCGACAAGATCACCCTGGCCGATGATGGCGAGTTAGCTCCCGGTGAAGTCTTCACTACCCTGACCAACTCAGGTAGGCAGATGCAGTTTATCCGCCTGGACCAACAGGTGCTGATGACAGGCCCGATAGACACAGATCCCAGAGCCAGACTGCGTGGCCTATTCACCCTATTTTTCTATCTGTCGCTGGCCGGTGTGGCCTTGGTTTGGGTCTGGCCGCTATCGAGAGATCTTAAAGTGCTCAAACAAGCAACTGAAGCCCTCGGACAAGCCAAATGGGATACCCGTATCAAGCTGTCGCCCCGCTCTCAGGTAAAGCCCCTGGCGCACACTTTCAATGAGATGGCACGGCATATCGGTGCTCTTATCGACAACCAACGACACCTGGCCAATGCTGTATCCCACGAGATCCGCACGCCGCTGGCCAGGCTCAAGTTTGCCCTGGCGCTGATCCCCAACTATTGCCGTAAAGGAGCCGATGAAACCGCCAGAGCCGACTTTATTGCCGGCATGACAGAAGATGTCAAAGAGATGGAATCCTTGCTGCAGGAGATGCTCACCTACGCCAGCCTGGAGTCGGCCCAAACAGGGCTGAGACAGGAGAGCTGCGATCTCACCGCCCTCTGCCGCCAGGTGATAGACAGACTGCAGAGCCTGAGCCCGATTCCAATAACCCTGGATAGTTCCGTCGCCAAACTGCCCTTCACCTGTGAACCGGCCTTGATTGAAAGAGCACTGCAAAACCTGCTCACCAATGCCCAGCGCTTTGCCGAAAGCCAAATTCAGGTGACTCTGAGTGATGAAAAAGACAGGGTGACTATTGAGGTTAAAGACGATGGTGAAGGGATCCCCGAAGAGGAACAACGCAAGATATTCGAGCCCTTTGTCCGCAGCGATACCTCACGCAACAACAATAAAGGCTTTGGGCTGGGGCTGGCAATAATCAAGCGTATAGCCGAACGCCATCATGGGGAAATCCTGCTATTCAGCCGCCCCGGGGAAACCCGTTTTTGCATCAGCCTGCCCAAGCGTGAACTCAATCGAGACTGAAATCACTGAAGTCCAGAGGCTCGTCTGCGTCGTCTTTGGCATCAAAGTCCAGGCTGTGATTCAACTGCAGCTCTTCCACCTTTAGCTGCGCCCTGCGCGCCTTTATTTGCGCCAGTTGCCAACGCCGTTTACGCGCCTTGCACAGGCGAATAACATCCAACTTGCGGGCGTTGGAAAAATTGAGCCAATCAAACCTCTCTTCACGGTTACGGAAACAACCTTTGCAATAGCCCTTGGCATCTGTCTGGCAGACACCGATACAGGGGCTGGGGATATCAAAAAAGACCAGTTGTTCCATAGGGGCGTAAATGCAGGCTCTATCTGATGGGTAAACCTTAGGTATATCATCTCATTCTTAAAAAGGCGATTTTTTATCCGCTTCTTGCACTAACGGCCGCTTTGGCACAAAGTCACAGGGTAAGGTATATCCTTTCACGGAGGACAAGCGATGACATTCAGGACACTTTTGCTGCTGTTACCCCTGCTGCTGACGGCCTGCGCCCAGCAGCCGAAACAGGACTACGACCCAGGATACAGCTTCGCCAAGCTACAAAAGTTCACCTCCCTGCCGATTTCCAGCAGTGATGACCCCCTGAGCGCCGAGCGGATCAATCAGGCAATTGTCGACACGCTGAAAAGCAAACAATTTACTGAAGTCACTGAGTCAGCGGACTTCAAGGTTTCCTTTGCCTTTCGCACTACAGATAAGCCGAAAGACTCAGGCCTCTCCATCGGCCTTGGCAGCGGCACCTGGGGCTCTGGCGGCGGCATTGGCGTAGGCACCAGTGTGGGTGTGCCCTTGGGCGCCGATGCCAAACTCCAAACCATACAAATCGATATCATAGAAGCGAGTAGCAACCGCCTCATCTGGCGCGGCAGCGATCAGTTCAGCTTCAGCGATGGCGGTGAAGGTAAGGCAGAGGCAACTCGGGAAACCGTGATGCGGATCCTGAGCCAGTTTCCGCCTCAACCGTGAGCCATCACAGTGCGGCCGTTGGCCCATTGACGCAGGGCGTTGAGCTTTTCGGCCATCACCACAGATAAGGGGCGGGTCCGACTCAGGGCATCGAGCAGCCAGGCCTGATTGGCCTCCTGCCCCGCAGCCCTCGCAGCATAACGGGCGGAAATAACCGCCTGCTCTATCTCGGCGCCGGAGAAACCTTCACTGGCGCTTGCCAGACTCGCCAATTCCAGCGCGGCCGGATCGATATTGCGCTTACGGCAGTGGATACGGAAGATCTCCTCCCGGGTGGAGCTGTCCGGCAAGTCGACAAAAAATATCTCATCCAGGCGTCCCTTACGCAGCAGCTCGGGAGGCAGCGCGCTGATATCATTGGCGGTCGCCACCATAAAGACTTCGGACTTGCGCTCTGCCATCCAGGTCAGCAGGGTGCCGAGGATCCGCTTCGAGGAGCCTTCATCGCTGTTACTGCTGCCCAGCCCCTTTTCAATTTCATCTATCCAGAGTACGCAGGGCGCCATCAATTCCGCCATCTCCAGCGCTTTCTTGAGGTTGCGCTCCGTCTCGCCTATGTACTTATTGTAGAGTCCGGCCATATCCAGGCGCAGCAAAGGCCGCTGCCAGATACCGGCCACCGCCTTGGCCGCCAGGCTCTTGCCGCTGCCCTGCACCCCAAGCAGCATCACGCCCTTGGGCGTATCGAATGCTTGCGCATCGCTGCCAAGGCGCCTGTGATTCAGCCACTCCTTGAGTCTGGACAGCCCGGCAACATCGGCAAAGTCACAGGTGTCGTACTCAAATTGCAGCACACCTTCCATATCCAAAAGCGCAAACTTGGCCTTGTTGACCACGGGAATATCCGAGTGACACAAGGCGCCATCATCCCAGATGGCCTTACGGGCAAGACGGCGGGCATCGGCATGGCTCAGACCGCGAAGATTACCGGCAAGCAGTGGGATCACGGCTTCATCGAGACGATTCAAGGCCCCTTTGGCTCGGGCCAGGCGCGCTTCCTCTATGATGAGGTTTTCCAGCTGGGCCTGCCCTGGCATGGAAAGGGAGAAATGAGCACAGTATCGGCTCAGTTCAGGGGGAACATCAAAGGCGTGGCTGACCATCACCAGGGTGTGCTGCAAGGTTTCGTGCTCAAGGGCAATCTCCTTGATCATTCTCACGTTACGCGGCGCCTCAACCACATAAGGGTGAAAGTCACAAAGCACATAGATCCCCTGCTGCTGGCTGGCCTTGATGTGCGCCAGAATATCGGTCGGTTCGGCATTGAATTTCTGCACCCCAACTTCCCTGTCCAGCCGCTTGAGCCCCTGGGTAACACTCCAGCCATACAGGGGCCGCATCAGTACACCGGCCACTCGTTTGAGCAGTTCCAATACCCTGGGTTCCTCATACGTTTCAATTATCACCAAGGGCGTACCGCCCCTGAGCACCCCGGTTAAGTCTTTGACATCCTGCATTCTGGCTTCCCGCACGATAATAACGGACTTAAGAACAACAAAATTCCAACATTCGCCACAGCAACGTAAGCAGTGATCCAGCGCACAATTTATCAAGCCTTCCGCCCAAGTCGATTACCAAAGGGTAAACTAGCAAAAAAATCCGCTGCCACAGGCAGCTACAATAACCAAAGGTACCCACACTATGTTAGGCACTCCCCTTAGCCAAGGCGCCGTGCGCGCCATGCTGCTCGGCTGCGGCGAACTGGGCAAAGAAGTTGCGATTGAACTGCAGCGCCTGGGCGTCGAAGTCATCGGCGTCGACCGCTACCCCAATGCCCCTGCCATGCAGGTCAGCCATCGTTTTCATGTGGTCAACATGCTCGATCCCGAGGCGCTGCGCGCCGTCATCGAGCTGGAAAAACCCCATCTGGTCATTCCGGAAATCGAAGCCATAGCCACAGCGACGCTGGCGCAAATGGAGGCCGAAGGCCTGAAGGTGGTACCCACCGCCAGAGCCACCCAGTTGACCATGGACAGAGAAGGCATTCGCCGTCTGGCGGCAGAGACGTTGGGGATCCCCACCTCGCCCTACGTCTTTTGTGACACTGAAGCAGAATTCAATCAGGCGGTGGCCAAAATAGGTTTGCCCTGCGTGGTCAAGCCTGTGATGAGCTCATCGGGCAAGGGCCAGAGCGTGATCCGCGAACAAGCTCAGATAGCCGCGGCCTGGGAGTATGCTCAGCAAGGTGGCCGCGCCGGGCAAGGCCGGGTGATAGTCGAAGGCTTTGTGCCTTTCGACTACGAAATCACCCTGCTCACCATAAGTGCAGTCAACGGCATTCATTTCTGTGCGCCTATAGGCCACAGGCAGGAAGACGGTGACTACCGCGAATCCTGGCAGCCACAGGCCATGAGCCAAGTGGCCCTGGAAAAGGCGCAACAGATAGGCGCCAAAGTGGTTGAGGCGCTCGGCGGCCATGGTTTGTTTGGGGTAGAACTCTTTATCAAGGGCGATGAAGTCTACTTCTCTGAAGTCTCGCCCCGGCCCCACGACACCGGCATGGTGACCCTGATAAGCCAGGATCTGTCCGAGTTTGCCCTGCACGTGCGTGCCATTCTTGGATTGCCGATCGCCAATATCCGCCAGCACGGCCCCAGCGCTTCGGCTGTGGTGCTCAAAGAAGGCGACTCAAACAACCTGCGCTACACGGGCCTTGCAGCAGCGCTGAGCGAAGCCGACACCCAGCTGCGACTGTTCGGCAAGCCGGAGATCCATGGTCGCCGCCGTCTGGGAGTTGCCCTGGCAAGGGATCTGGATATCCAAAGTGCCATAGACAAGGCGCTACGCAGCGCCGCCAAAGTAGAAGTAATTTTTTAAAAGAAGCCGCCATGAGCCAGCATTTTCAGGGTAAGTATGAAGTGGAACTCAAGTTCCGTCTGAATGAATCTTGCAGCAAACAACAACTGCTTGAGCGCCTCAATGCCATGGAGCATGAGTGCATGTTTGCCGATAATCAGGAGGACGACTGCTACTTCGATACCCCGGATGGTCAACTGGCCGCGGCGGACAAGTCTCTGTGCATCCGGGAGATGCAGCCATCCAACAATCTGCTGTGGATCCTCAAGGGCCCGGGAGCGGATTGCTGTGAGGCGGTCAATATCTCGGATGCCGCCAGGGCCCGCAGCATGCTCAGCGCCATGGGCTATGTGCCGGTGCAGCGGCTGCAAAAACGCCGCAGCATCTACTTTATCGGCAAGTGGCATATGACGCTGGACAGCCTGGCGGGGCTCGGCGATTTTGCCGAGCTGGCGATCATGACCGACGATAGCGATAAGCTGGAGCAGCTTCGCAGCGAGCTTTGGCAACTGGCGGCCCGGTTCGGGCTGACCCAAGCCATGTTGGAGCCCTGCTCCTATCGGCAACTGTGCCGCACTATACCTTATTGAGTTAAACCTGGTTAACTGAGTCTCCGTCAATAAAGGCGCGCAGGTTGTCCACGGCAATATCCAACAGCTTCTGCCTGGCTTCTATTGTCGCCCAGGCATTGTGCGGACTTATGCTGACTCCTTTGGCATTGAGTAAGGGGTTGTCTGGCATTGGAGGCTCACTGGAGAGCACATCCACTCCGGCCCGCAACTTGCCCTGATTGAGTGCTGTGGCAAGCGCAATTTCATCCACCAGCCCACCACGGGCGGTATTGATCAAAATCACCCCGGGCTTTAACAGCTGTAGCGAGTCTTGATTGATCATCTTCTCGGTCGCCGCGGTCAGCGGGCAGTGCAGCGAGATCACATCGGCTTCACGATACAACTGCTCCAGTGGCGCCCAGTTGATGCCTTCGGCCAGGTCATGGCGCTCAGTTCGGGTATGCAGCAGCACCCGCATCCCCAGCGCCCTGGCAATATTCGCCACTCGCGAGCCTATATCACCATAACCGACTATTCCCATCACCTTGCCCGTGAGTGACATCAGCGGTGACAGCGTAAAACAGAAGTCGGCGCACTGGCTCCAGGCCCCCGCCGCCACAGCCTGGTGGTGCTGCGCCACTTGTTGGGTGTGATACAAGAGATGGGCAAAAACCATCTGCGCCACCGCATCCGGACCATAGCCAGGCACATTGGTGACTGTGATGCCAAGGTCGCCGGCGGCCTGTAAGTCGACCACATTGGTGCCCGTGGCAAGAATGCTTACGTACTTGAGCCCGGGCAGCGCCGCCAGTTGCTGCGCCCCGAGCACTGTCTTGTTGGTGAGCAGAATATCGGCGCCTTGGGCGCGCTGCAGCACAAGCTCAGCCGGGGTTCTGTCATAGACGCTAAGCTCCCCAAGCGCCTTGAGTGGCGACCAATCGAGATCGCCAGGATTGAGACAAAAGCCATCCAGAACTACTATTTTTAAGCTCATACTCACCTCTTTGTTACCCCACTCAGAAACGGTATCTTAACCCCAGATTGACCTGTCCCTGCCACAGGGTATCGCCCTTGATATGCCATAAGCACTGATTGGCATCGCAAAACAGGCTGCTGTCGCTGTTTATCAGGGTCGCATAGCCGCGCACATCGGCAAACAGGGATAGCTGCTCCAGCAGTTGATAATCCAGCCCCAGCCCAAGTCCCATGGAAAAACGGGTCTCATTACTGCCATACTCGGGACGCAGTTGCGTCAAACCGGCACTGGCGGTGACATAGGGCCGCAGCTTGTCTTTGGGAAAATAGAGCGTGCCCCCCAGATGCAGATAATCAACGCTGAGGTCCATCAGCTTGTCAGCGCCCGGAAAACCATTGCCACTGAGCTCAGTGCCCTGATGGGAGTAAAGCAGATACATGTCACCCGGATCTGACGTCGTCAGCCCCAACATAAAGCCAAAATGACCGGCCTCGGTAATATCCGCACTATTGTTGTCATTAACTGCGCTTTCGCTGGACCTATAGTCCAGATCATTGCCGCCAAAGCTGTAACCGCCGAACGGCGCAACAAACACTTCGGCCTGAGCCTGACCGCTCAGGGCCAAAAGCAAGGGAATTGAATAAGCAAGTTTCATGGCGCTCTCCTTGGGTGAACCCTCTTTAACAGTATGAGCCGCCCCCCAAGGGCTAGGCTCAGCGCATTCCTCTACTGCTCTTGACCCTGTCGTAAGCCGCCTGAATATCCTGAGCCTTACGCTTGGCCAACTCCATCATCTCTTCCGGTAAGCCCTTGGCTACCAATTTATCCGGATGATGTTCATTCATCAATTTACGATAGGCGCGTTTGACATCCTGATCGCTGGCGGACTCCGACAGCCCCAAGACTTCATAGGCATCGGCAACCGATGGTCTATGATCGCCGGGCGCTTGCTGAAAGCGAAACTCTGCCTGCCAACGCTTGAGCAGCTCATCGAGCTGAAAGCTGCTGAATCCCAGCTCTCTGGCAATCACCTGCAGTATTGCATATTCCTTGTCCTGCAGCTCACCGTCAGACAGGGCTGTCTGGATTTGAATTTCCAGAAACATCTGCTGTACTTCCCGGCGACCAAAGGTGATGCGCCGAAAACGGCGCAGGCTGGCTTCCAGTTCAAAGTCCGGCTCCTTGCCCTCGCGAAACGCCTGCTGGGCATCTTTTCGCGCCGCGCCGCTGAGGCGCAACATATCCATCAGACTGGTGGCCATGCGGATATCATTTTCAGTCACCCGTCCAGAAGCCTTGGCGATATGCCCCATAACGGCAAAAGTGGTGTTGAAAAACTCAGCCTGCCGACTGCCGGCACTTTCCCCCTGAGCAGCTGCCATCCGCTTGTCATATAGATGTCCAAGCCAGATCCCCAGTAAGGCACCGAAGAAACGCCCGAACATAAAGCCGATGACACCGCCGAAAAATTTACCCCAAATACGCATCTGTTATCCCATAGTGTGCCCGCCCTTGGCCGGGCCAATATTCAATCTTGAACTGTCTTATCTTGTGTCTGCTTGCGGGGTCGTGGTTAAACAGCCCCTTTGGCCTGCCTCAGCTCCAGCTGTTGCAACCTGTCCAGTGTGCCGACATCACACCAATAACCGGTGAAATGACTGCCGCTGATAAGCCCCTGCGCCATCTTTTGCCGCAGCAGCGGCGCCAAGGCAAAATGTGTCTCTGCTACCCCATCGAATAATTCGGGGCGATATATTCCCACCCCGGAGAAAGTGTACCTGGGCGCGCCCCTGTCACTGACCCGCGAATAGCCGAATGTTTGCGGCAGCAAGGCGAAGTCTCCCTCGGGATGCTGCGCCGGGTTATCCACCAGAAACAGGTGCGCCAGAGTATCAGCCGCCAAATTGGGCAGCTCAGGCATGGCATCGATAAACACATCGCCGTTAATCACCAAAAAAGGTGCATTACCCAGCAGTGGCAGGGCTTTCTTGATCCCGCCGCCGGTTTCCAGCGCTTCAATCTCACGGCTGTAATGAATCGTCACGCCAAAACGGCTGCCGTCTCCCAGGTGTTCAATCAGTTTGTCTGCCTGCCAGGCGCAGTTGATCACCAACTCTGTCACACCCATGGTGGCCAAACGTTCAATGTGATACTCAATCAAGGGCTTACCGGCCACGGGCACCAGGGGTTTAGGCAACTTATCGGTCAAAGGACGCAGACGCTTTCCTCTGCCGGCTGCCAGAATCATCGCCTTCATTTGTGCTCCTCTGCTTGTGGTCTGGACTGTAATTGAGACTGGGTTTGAGCCTGCTGCTGAGTCAGCGGCAATAACCTCAGCCTGACCCAAGAGGAAAGCGCCTGCAACTGAGGATAACGCTCGCAGATATCGGCCACATAACCGAGTGTAAGCGGTATATCCTTGAGATAACCTGACTTGCCATCTCTGTGATGCAAGCGGGCAAAGATACCCGCCGCCTTCAGGTGTCGCTGCACTCCCATAAGATCGAACCAGCGACTGAAAGTGGCATAATCAACATCTTTGCCAACCAACCCCAGCTCGCGGCACTGTTCAAAGAAGGCTTTGAGCAGCGGCTCGACTATCGCATCCGGCCAACGTATATAGCAATCTCTCAGCAGCGAGACTGCATCATAGGTCACAGGTCCCAATACGGCATCCTGAAAATCTATTACCCAAAGCTTACCTTCTTTAAGCATCAGATTACGGCTGTGAAAATCCCTGTGCATACCGACCAGGGGTTGCGCAAGCGCGCTGGCAGTCAGAATAGCAAAGCTTTCGGCCAACATAGTATGCTCAGCGGCTGTCAGGGAGACTTGCCAGTGTTTTTCCAGTAGCCATTCGCTGAAAATCGCCAGCTCGCGCTCGACAAAGGCCGCATCATAGTCGGGCAAGGGACCAAGCTCACTTTCCCGCACCGCCGCGATATCCGGCAAAATCGCCAGCGCCTTGAGATACCAAGCACTCACATTGGTTTCAGTCAACTCGGGCAACAGCAAGTTATCGCCAAGATCCTGCTGCAGGATAAAGCCCTCCGCCTCATTGAACTCAAGCACCTTGGGCACTCGGATACCCGCTTGATGATATGCCCGTGCCAAAGCAATAAAGGGCTTGTTATCCAATAAGTTGGGCGGAGAGTCTGTGACTATGTAATCACAATCATCAACATTGAGACGAAAATAACGCCGGAAGCTGGCGTCACCGGAAATCAGCTTGGCTTGCAAGGGCTTACCGAAAAGTTGCTGCAACCAGCACGACATGGAAAGAAATCTGGGGTCAGACAAGGTCATCTCATGGCTCTTGACGAAAAATTGCTTTATTATACCGAGGTAAAAAACAGGAAACAGCCAATAAATACAGAGTTTTTTATGGCTGCGTTGCCCGAGGCAGGATGCAACTTTTCCCTCCGAATACTTGTCCAGACAAAGAAATCTAAATAATTGACCTAAGATGCAGATCCGATATTTTCTGGCACTGAGCCTTTTACCCCCCCTGACGCTGGCTGAACCCCTTTCTCAGGAGGGCGGCAACAACGCTCAATGTGTTATCTTGCCTCCGGTTCCCTACCATCAGGTTGGGGAAAGCAGCGGCCCTTTGGCCGATCAAAAAATACAGATCCATTCGGATGCCTCTTCGGCACAATTGGGGCTCGAGGCCAGCTTTGAAGGCAATGTGACCTTTTCTCAGGCCGGGCGCAGAATTTCCGCCGAAAGGGCTACTGTCAATCAGCAGGAGCAACAATTAACCGCTCAGGGTAACTTGGTATTTCAAGACCCGCTGTTTACCGTGACCGCCGACTCGCTGATGGCACAGATGCGTTCCAATAACGCTACCCTTGAAGGGGCACAGTACTGGCTCCACGGTCAGCAGGTTCACGGTGATGCCCAGAAACTGGAAATCACCCAAAACAACAACCTGATCCTGAACAACACCAACTTCACCACTTGCCCACCGGATAATGTCTCCTGGCTGCTGGAAGCCGAGAAGATCAAAATCGACAGCAAGGAAGAGTGGGGGGAGATCTGGGATGCCAAACTCAGAATAGGCGGGGTGCCGGTATTCTATATTCCTTACATGACAGTGCCGGTTTCGGAGAAACGCAAGACAGGTTTCCTGTTCCCCAGTTTCAGTTCCAGCACCACCAACGGGGTGGAATTTGCCGCGCCGTTTTATTGGAACATAGCCCCCGAGTACGATCTGACCTTTACCCCACACTATATGTCGTCGCGGGGCTTGTTTACCAAGACAGAATTCCGCTATTTGTTGGGTGATGCAGGTAATCGACAAACGCCTACAGGCCAGTTCAACCTGGAATACCTGGGCAGCGATAACATGCTCGATGGCAGCCCCAACCGCTATATGTATCACTGGGAACACAGCGACGCTCTGGATGAAAACTGGCGGGTGTTAGCCAACTATACCGATGTCTCGGACAACAACTACTTCAACGATCTCAACTCTGATGTCAATCGTGCCACGGACAACCAGTTGTCCCGGGTTGGTGAAATCGCCTATTTCACCGACAACTGGGACTTCAGTGCCAGAGTGCAGGACATCAAAGTATTGGGCAAGGAAGAACGGCCCTATCAGGTGATGCCGCAGCTGAACTTCAACTACCGCACTCCGGGAATGTGGCAAGGCTTGGATTTCAACTTCGCCTCAGAGATAACCAACTTCCGTCACAAAGAAGATATCTACACCACGGCAACACGGGTACATATGGAGCCCAGTATCCTTCTGCCTATTCACGGCCCGGCAGGCTCACTGACCAGTGAAGTCAAGCTGATGCAAACCAACTACTGGCAGCACAATATTCAGCAGTCCGAGCAGGAGAGTAGTATAAGCCGTACCTTGCCTCAGGTGAGAATTCACGGTCAGATAAACTTCGAGCGCTATACCGACTACTTTAACCAAAACTATCGCCAGACATTGGAACCTCAATTCCAGTATCTGTATGTCGGCTATGAAGACCAGTCCAAAATCGGTCTTTATGACACGGGTGAACTGCAACAGGACTATTTCGGCCTGTTCCGCGACCGCCGCTTTTCGGGGCTGGACCGCATCGCCGATGCCAACCAGTTAACCCTGGGTCTGACCACCCGCCTGTTTGATGAGCGTAACCTGGAACAACTGAAGTTCAGCCTGGGCCAGATCATCTATTTCGATGACAGCAAGGTCAGCCTCTATGAAGATGACCTCACGGAGCAACCATCAACTTCGGTACTGGCCGCTGAGCTGGATGCCCGAGTCTACAAAGACTGGTTTGTCAGTGGTGCTATTCAATACGATACCCGTAACAGCTCCAACAAGAAGAGCGAAGCATCTCTGGACTACCGCCCCGGCCCCAACAAGCTGCTACAGTTCAGCTATCGTTATGTGCCGGATCTGCTCAACAGTAACACCAACGACAGAGTGGATATCTCCCAGGCTGGTTTCCGTACTACCTGGCCTATTACCGATGAACTCTATTTTGTCGGTAACTGGTATTACGACCTTAAAGAGGAACGCTCGGTGGAAAGCTATACCGGCTTCCAGTACGAGTCATGCTGCTGGGCAGTGCGTTTGAGCTACCACTACCGTATCAAGACCAACTATGAGGACGACCTCAGGACTGCCGCCCCCAACGAGCGCGAAATGTTCGAAACCGGCGTCTACCTCAACTTTGTGATCAAAGGTCTCGGTGGCTCAGGTCCTCTGGGGGTCAACGACATGTTGGATGAAGGTCTGTTCAACTACCGCAAACCACTTTATCTAAGGAATTAATCAAGATTTGTGGTAGATTGCTGAACCTCGGACAGGACAGAGAGTCCAATCTGGACAACCCGGGCCGCTGCCATCGGCGGCCAACGAAACGAAAATGTGGCAAGGATTTTGTGGATGAAACCCTGTAAGAAACTGATTTTTGGATTTTTTGCTCTAGTCATGAGCCAGGCTTCCCTGGCGGCACCACAACTGCTGGATCGCGTTGCGGTGCAAATCAACGACGGCATAGTGCTGGAAAGTGAAGTCCAGAACATGGTCGACACAGTCAAGGCCAACGCCAAGGCCGCCGGCCAAAGCCTGCCTTCAGATCAGGCACTGCGCACCCAGGTTATTGAGCGTTTGATCCTGACCCGTCTGCAACTGCAGATGGCCGACCGTATCGGCCTGCATATCGGGGATCTGCAGCTGGACCAAACTATAGAGAATATCGCCAAGCAACAGAACATGACGGTCGCCCAGATGCGTGCCGAAATTGAAGCCGATGGCAACAGCTTCAGTCAATACCGCGAGCAACTGCGTGAAGAAGTGACTCTGGGTGAAATCCAGCGCATTCAAGTACAACGCCGAATCCAGGTTTCACCCCAGGAGATCAACAGCCTGGTGAAACTGATCAAGGAACAGGGCCTGAAAGACGTCGAATATCAGGTTGGCCACATACTGATCGAAGTGCCTTCCAACCCCAGCTCAGAGCAATTGGAAGCGGCCAGTAAACGTGCCAATACCGTATTGGAACGTCTGAAATCCGGCGCAAACTTCCGTGAAACAGCCATTGCTTCCTCCGCAGGCCCCAAAGCGCTGGAAGGTGGTATCTGGGACTACATGAACATCAATGAGATGCCAACCCTGTTTGCCGAAGTCATTGCTGATGCCAAAACAGGCGACATCATAGGCCCCATTAAGAGTGGTGCCGGTTTCCATATCATCAAAATTATGGACGCCCGCGGCCTACAGACTCAGGAAGTTGAGGAAGTCAGAGCCCGCCATATTCTGCTCAAGCCATCACCAATTCTGTCTGAAGATAGAGCTAAAGCGATGTTGCAGCAGTTCCTCAAACAGATCCGCAGCGGTGAAGCCAAGTTTGAAGATCTGGCGCGCCAGTATTCGGAAGATCCCGGCAGCGCCACCAAAGGCGGTGAGCTGGGATGGGCTGCCCCAAGCATTTATGTGCCCGAGTTTGCCCAAACACTCAACAGCCTGAAGCAAGGTGAAATCAGTGAGCCCTTCCGTTCAACCCACGGCTGGCACATCACTCAGCTGGAAGAGAGACGCAAAACCGATGCCACGGATCAGTTCAATACCAACCGTGCGCATCAGTTGATCTTCCGCCGCAAATTCAACGAAGAGTTACAAAACTGGCTGGACGAAATGCGGGCCGACGCATACATTGAACTCTTCGACCCAGAAACTGACAGAGGTTAAGTCGCTTGGATATTAAACGTATTGCCATTACCCCCGGAGAGCCTGCCGGCATAGGTCCGGATCTGGTAGTACAGCTGGCGCAGCGCGACTGGCTGGCCGAGCTGGTTGTGTGCGCGGATCCTGCCTTATTGCAGGCGCGCGCCAAGATGCTGGGGCTCAGTCTCCAGCTCAAGCCTTATCAACCAAGCCAAGCAGCCAAGCCACAGCAAGCCGGTAGTTTGACCATAGTGCCCTTTCCCATGGCCTGTGAGCCGCGCTGCGGCGTGCTCAATGAGCAAAACAGCGCCTATGTGGTCGACACCCTGCGTTATGCGGGTGAAAAGAACATGAACGGCGAGTTTGACGCTGTAGTGACAGGTCCGGTCCACAAGGGCATTATCAATCAGGCCGGGATCCCTTTTTCCGGCCATACCGAGTTTTTTGCCCATCAGGCCGGTTGCCAGGATGTGGTGATGATGCTCGCCTGCCCAGGTCTGCAGGTAGCCTTGGTGACCACTCACATTCCACTGGCTTACGTTTCCAAGGCGATCACCCGCGAACGCCTGCATCAGATCATTAAGATACTGCACCAGGACTTGGTGAATAAGTTTGCCCTGGACAACCCCAAGATTTATGTCTGTGGCCTCAACCCCCATGCCGGTGAAGATGGCCACCTGGGTCGGGAAGAGCTGGATGTGATCATCCCGGCGCTGAACGAGCTCAGAGAGCAGGAGCAGATGCGCATTATAGGCCCTCTGCCTGCCGATACCCTGTTCCAACCCAAATATCTGCAAGACGCCGATGTGGTGCTGGCCATGTACCACGACCAGGGCCTGCCCGTGCTCAAATCACAAGGCTTTGGCAAATCGGTTAATATCACTCTGGGCCTGCCCTATATCCGCACTTCGGTGGATCATGGCACGGCACTGGAACTCGCAGGCACAGGCAAGGCCGATATCGGCAGCTTCGTCTGTGCACTCAACAAGGCCATAGAACTGGCCGGCAAAAACTGATCCAACTGAGTATCAATGAGCAATAAAGTACACTTAGGCCATACCGCCAGAAAACGTTTCGGACAAAACTTCCTGACCGATGACAATGTGATCAACCGTATTGTGGCGGCTATCGCCCCGGATAATGAGCATGTCATGGTCGAAATCGGCCCGGGTCTTGCGGCCCTGACCGAACCTGTGGCCAGTGCCATAGACAAGCTGACCGTGGTCGAGCTGGACAGAGATCTGGTGGAGCGTCTAAAGCAGCATCCTGTGTTAAAAGACAAACTGGAAATTCATCAGGGTGATGCCCTGCAGTTTGACTTCAACAAGCTGATGGTAGAAGGCAAGAAGCTCAAGGTCTTCGGTAACCTGCCATACAATATCTCCACGCCGCTGATGTTCCATCTGTTTGAATATGCCGAGCAGATCACCAACATGCACTTCATGTTGCAAAAAGAGGTGGTACTGCGGCTTTCAGCCAGCCCGGGCAGCAAGGCCTATGGCCGCCTGACCGTCATGGCCCAATATTATTGCCAGATAGTGCCGGTACTGGAAGTGCCACCGGGCAGCTTCACGCCGCCACCTAAAGTCGATTCCGCCGTGGTGCGCCTGGTGCCCTATGAAACCAAACCCTGGCCAGCCAAAGACGTTGCCATGCTCAGCAAGGTAACCAGCACCGCCTTCAATATGCGCCGCAAGACCCTGAGGAATAACCTCAAGGGGCTGCTTGATGATGCCGATTATGAGACCCTGGGAATCGATCCCGGCCTCAGACCCGAGCAGATCAGCGTCGAGCAATATGTCGCCATCGCCAACTTACTGAGCGACCGCCAGGCATAACATCCGGACGCCGGTCGGCGTCCTTCCTTTCCATCAGAGATTTTGGCCAGGAACTTAAGATGAATCCCCAGAAAAGCCGTATCAGAGTCGAGGTGCAGACCCAGTATATAGAACACCAGTCTGCGCCGGATGAAGACAAGTATCTTTTCAGCTACACCATCACAATTATCAACCTGGGTGATGAGGCGGTGACCCTCAAGAGTCGCCACTGGGTGATAACAGATGGCAATGGTCAACAAAGCGAAGTTCAGGGTGCTGGTGTCGTCGGCGAAACTCCGAGGATCAAGCCCAATACCGCCTACCAATACAGCAGCGGCACAGTGCTGGAAACGCCGCTGGGCTTTATGGAAGGCAGCTACCTGATGGAAACCGATGCGGGCGAGAGTTTCTATGCCCAGATCCCTCCTTTCCGCCTGGCTGTACCCGGCCAGGTGCACTAATGGGCAGATAACTGTGGCTCACTATTTTGTCGGCGATATTCAAGGCTGTTTCAACGAGTTGCAACGCCTGTTGGAGAAAGTCGATTTTAATCCCTCCAAGGACGAGCTGTGGGCGGTCGGCGATCTGGTCGCCCGCGGTCCGGATTCTCTCTCGACCTTGAGATTCTTCCGCGATCTCGGCGACTCGGCCAAGTCTGTGCTGGGTAATCATGACCTGCATTTACTGGCCGTCAAGGCCGGGCTCAAACGCGCCAAACCCAGCGACAAGCTACAACCGCTACTGGACGCTACAGATATAGACAGTCTCATCGACTGGATTAGAAACCAGCCTTTGATGCGTGAGTTGCCCGAACACAAACTCATCATGACCCACGCAGGCGTGCCGCCCCAGTGGGACATCCAAACCTTGCGACAGGAAGCGGACGCCGTCAGCCAGGCATTGCAAAGAGCCGACTATTTAGACAGTCTCATCGCCCGGATGTACACAGAAGAGCCGGAAGACTGGTCCAGTGCGCTCAGTGGCCTGCCCAGACTCAGGTACTGTATCAACGCCCTGACCCGAATGCGTTACCTCTATCTCGACGGCGCTCTGGACTTCAGCTGCAAGGTGCCGCCGGCCAAATGCGAAGATCCCAATCTCAAACCCTGGTTTTTATTCCCATCAAACACAGCTGACTACACCCGGGTCTTTGGTCATTGGGCCGCCCTGATGGGCAAGGTCGATGGCGAAAGACTGCAGGCGCTGGATACCGGCTGCTGTTGGGGAGAACACCTAACACTCTGGCACCTGGAAACCGATCAAAAAATTACCCAATCCAGGTTAAAAAAAGGTTAAGCTTAGCTGACATACGCCGATAACCATTTGGTAACGTGCCTATGAAAACTAAAAGATTTTTCCAAGAGAAAAACCACAACCTTATCCGGAGTAGCCTATGAAGTTGAATGTAGCAACCCGGGTCATAGCAGGATTTGCCGTAGTCACCCTGCTATTGATCCTGCTTGGTGCTGTTTCCTGGTTCACCAACAATGAACTGAAAAACACGACAGAAGTTCTACAACAACTGAGTATTCCGGCACTGAAATCAACCGGCGAACTGAGTGAGACCCTCAGCGAGCAGCAAAGGTTGGTTCTGGTGGGTTACCATGTCCCCAAGGCCAATAAGCTGCCGCCGATCCAACAACTGTTTGGTAGTCAAAAGCAAAGCTTCAAGGCGCAATTTGCCAGTCTGTCGAAACTGGTACAGCACGAACCCGGACTCAAAGAGATCCTGCCCCAAGTAGAGCGCAATTATCAGGCCTTTATCAACACCAGCGAACGCATGATGGCCGACCACCTCAGTGCGCTGGAACAGCAGGAAAGCCTCAATAAACAGCGGGATCAATTGGAGACAACCGCCGATGATGCCGCCAGTCTGCTGCTGGACCTGATGGATCTTGAGCAAAGTGAAAACACCACAGAGCGGGAAATTGCCGCTTCTGCCGCAGCACTGGACAGCAATGTCACAAATCTGATCAGCACGGTTTACGATCTGGTGGCCACCGAAGACCGCAGCAAATACGAGATCATAGTCAAAGAACTTGGCTATATCAGCAACGAAGCCGAGGCCAAACTGGAATACATCAGTCGTCACGGCACAGGTGTCATTGATACCGACATGCTCAATAAGTTGACCAGCGAGCTTGGCAAACTCAACCAGCATCTTAAAGGCAAAAACTCGATTCAGGCCCAGAAAGCAACCCAACTTGAACTCAAGGCCAGTACTCAGGTGGCACTGGCTCAAGTGGAAACCGACAAACAAAATGCCAATCAGGCAATGGCGGCTCTTTCCGGGGCCATCGAAACCCTGACCAACGAGATCAATGCCAAAACCCTGGCCAGTATCGACTCGGCCAGTATGCAGACCCTATTGGTGGTGCTGGTAGCTATTTTGGTAGCCATAGCCGTGAGTATTGCCGTGGTGAAACCACTGACCGCATCACTCAACCGTATCAATCAAGCATTGAATATCCTCGCTTCCGGTGACTTGACCCATAAACTGGATGACTCAGGCGAGGATGAGTTTGCCGAGCTTTCCCGCAACTGCAACCGCCTTATCGACAGTCTCAGAGGTCTTATTCGCGGCATTTTGGATAGATCCAACCAGTTGGCAGCCGCCGCCGAACAAACCTCGGCAGTCACCTCACAAACCACTATCGGGATCCAGGAGCAAAAGAGTCAGGTAGATCAGATAGCCACAGCCACCACAGAGCTGAGCTCAAGTGCCCAGCAGGTATCCCACAGCGCAGATCACGCCCTGAGCCAGATTAAACAGGCCGATGAAGAAGCTCAGAATATGCGGATCATTGCCGAGGAAAACCGCCGCACCATAGAAGCACTGGCCGACGAAGTCGCCAAGGCGGGACAGGTGATCAACAAGGTGCACTCAGACAGCGACGCCATTGGCTCGATTCTGGATGTGATCCGCGGCATTGCCGAGCAAACCAATCTACTGGCTCTCAACGCCGCCATCGAGGCCGCCAGGGCCGGTGAACAGGGACGCGGCTTTGCCGTTGTGGCCGATGAGGTACGCAACCTCGCCTCCCGCACCCAGGAATCGACCCAGGAGATCCAGCAGATGATCCAGGTGCTGCAAACAGGCACCCAAGAGGCGGTCGCTGTCATGGAACAGGGCCGCGCCCAGGCCAACTCCTGCGTCGCCAAGACAGAGCAAGCCAATCAGGCTCTGGAAGCCATCAGCGAATCTGTTCATCAGGCCTTCGATGCCGGCACCCAAATCGCCAACGCCGCTCAGGAGCAGAACCTGGTCAGCCAGCAGGTTTCAGAAAAACTGGAACATATTGCACTGATCTCGGAAGAAACCGCCTCAGGCGCCGATCAGACCGCCCAATCCAGCCATCAGGTGGCGCAACTCGCCGAAGAGTTGCAGGCTTCGGTTGGCGAGTTTAAAGTTTAACGCCAATGGTTGGCCGGAGCCGAGAATGTTTCACCGTCTGAATAGAGAGAAAACTCGGCGCTCAAACCAGAGGTCAGTGGATTGACGCCCCAAAGACTCCAAAGCAGAGCCAGGCTTTGGGGCTCAAAGAAGGCATAAATCCACCATTGGTTATTCCCCTCATCGATTACTTCTGTGTTTCACCTCTACCTACAGCAACAGGCACAAGCAACAAAAGTGACACAAAAACCTGTTTTATTTATTGACAATCAACCTCTGTCGCTTGTTAGCTTGCAGATAAGGAAATTAGCGGGAGCTTTCAATGGAATACAGACGTATCCCCCACTCTACTCTGGAAGTAAGCAAACTGTGCCTCGGCACCATGACCTGGGGCGAGCAAAACAGCCAGGCCGAGGCCTTCGCCCAGTTAGATATGGCCCTAGCCGAAGGGATTAACTTTATCGACACTGCCGAGATGTATCCGGTGCCGCCAAAACCCGAGACTCAGGGTGAGACCGAACGCATTCTTGGCGCCTATCTCAAGGCCCGCGGCAATAGAGACAACCTGGTGATAGCTACCAAGGTGGCGGCTCCCGGCGGCAAGAGTGACTATATCCGCAGCAAGATGGCACTGGACTGGCGCAACATCCAGCTGGCGGTGGATGCTTCGCTGCAGCGCCTGGGCGTAGACTGTATCGATCTCTATCAAATCCACTGGCCCCACAGAAACTGTAACTTCTTCGGCGAACTCTTCTATGAGCAGCAGGAGCAGGAGTCGATGACCCCCATCCTGGATACCCTAGAAGCCTTGAGCGAAGTGATCCGCGTCGGCAAGGTGCGCTATATAGGGGTCTCCAATGAAACCCCATGGGGCCTGATGAAATACCTGCAACTGGCCGAGAAACACGGCCTGCCGCGAATTGTCAGCGTGCAAAACCCCTATAACCTCTTGAATCGCAGCTTTGAAGTGGGCATGAGTGAAATAAGCCACCGCGAAGAGTTACCGCTGCTGGCCTACTCACCATTGGCCTTTGGCACCCTCACAGGCAAATACCTCGATGGTCAGTGGCCGGCAGGCGCCAGGTTGACCCTGTTCAAGCGCTTCGCCCGCTATACCGGCACCGAGTTGGCGCTTGAGGCCACCGAGGCCTACGTCAAGCTGGCCCAAAAATTCCACCTAAGCCCGGCGCAGATGGCACTGGCATTCGTCAACTCCCGTCCCTTTGTGGGCAGCAATATCATAGGCGCCACCAATCTGGAGCAGTTAAAGGAGAACATTGCCGCCTCGCAGCTTAAGCTGAGTGAGGAACTGCTCGGTGAGCTCAACTCGCTGTCGAGCCGATTTCGCCTGCCCTGTCCTTAAGGGTTGAGATATTTCGTCTTGCATTGGGCGCACAAATCCATAAAGATCTGTGCGCCCTTTTGATTGAAGATCCACAGCAATGAGCACTCCACAATTGCGCGCCCAGTTTCCCGCGCTCACCCAGATGTTGGGGGATTATCCCCTGGTCTATCTCGACACGGCCGCCACCAGCCAAAAACCCCAGCGGGTGCTGGAAGCTATGGCGCGTTTCTACCGTGAAGATTGCGCCAATGTGCACAGAGCGGCCCATCAGCTTTCCGCCCGGGCGACCCAGGCCTACGAAGCTGTGCGTGATGCCTTGCAAGATTTTATCCATGCCGCCCGGCGGGAAGAGATCATCTTCACCCACGGCACCACCGAAGCCATCAACCTGCTGGCCTGGGGCCTTGGCGAGCGCTTTGGCAGAGATGACCTCATTCTGGTCGACAGCTGCGCTCATCACGCCAATCTGCTGCCCTGGCAACAACTGGCCAAACGCAGTGGTGCCAGGCTGGAACCCATACCACTGGATAAAGATCTGCGCCTCAATAAGGCGGCCTTTGGCCTGCTGCTCCAGCAAAGGCCCAAATTGGTGGCCCTCAGCCATGTTTCCAATGTATTGGGTACAGTCAATGACATAAAAGCCTTGTGTCAGGATATTCGCGCCGCCGGCGCCATCAGTGTGGTGGACGGTGCCCAGGCCGTTGCTCACCTGCCGCTGGACATGCAGCAACTGGGGTGCGACTTTTATGCTTTTTCCGGCCACAAGATGTATGGCCCCAGCGGCATAGGTGTACTCTGGGGCCGCTATGAATTGCTGGACACCCTGGAGCCACTACTGACCGGCGGTGAGATGATAAAAACCGTCAGTTTCCAAGACAGTACATTTGGCGACTTGCCCAACCGCCTCGAGGCCGGCACCCCGCCGATCGCCGAGGTCATAGGTCTGGGAGAGGCCATCGCCTTTCTCGAACAGCAGGACAGACAAGCCCTGGCGCTTGCCGAACAAAAACTGCTGAACAAGCTGCAACAGGGGTTATCCGCCATTGCCGGGGTCGAACTTTACGCCGCCCACGGGGATAATCTGGGCGCCGTGGCCTTTAATCTCAAGGGGGAGCATCACCAGGATGTAGGCATACTGCTGGATCAACAAGGCATAGCGGTACGCTGCGGCCATCATTGCGCCATGCCACTGATGTCGCTGATGGGTATCAAGGGCTGCTGCCGGGCCTCTGTGGGGATCTACACTGATGAGCAAGATATCAAACGTTTTCTCGATGCCCTGAAGGCAAGCGCCGAACTACTGGGATACTGAACCATGACAGAGCAAACACTCACTGCTGCCGACTTTATCCAGTTTGCCAAGCAAACCCAGGCGCCACTGGCCGACTTATTTGAAGCCGTCTCCTCGGCCAATAATTGGCAGGACAGATACCGCCAGTTAATGCAAGGCGCCAAGCTGTTACCGGCCCTGCCACCCGAGCTGCAAACTGAAGCCGCCCGGGTACGCGGCTGTGAAAGCGCCGCCTGGCTCTATTACTGTCAAATCGATGGTAAGCATCTGTTTATTGCCGACAGCGAGGCCCGCATCGTCAAGGGGCTGATCGCCCTGTTGCTGCATGCTGTGAATAACAGCGACAGCCAAACCCTGGCGCAATTTGAGCCCAAGGCTTATCTCAAGCAACTGGGTTTGGAGGGGCAACTGAGCCCATCACGCAGCAACGGCCTCTATGCCCTGATAAGCAGAATCATCGAGCTCAGCCGAGGGTAATGCCATGATGCTTTTTTCAGCGCTTCAACTGTCAAGCTCACATCGGAGAATAATTTTGCGGCCTGGTTGGCATTTTTCCAATTAAGCTTCACTTACCATCTGGTTCCAGAGTCGGAGCGTAGCTCAGCCCGGTAGAGCGCTGTCTTCGGGAGGCAGGGGTCGCAAGTTCGAATCTTGTCGCTCCGACCAATCAAACCGCTATCCAAGCGGCATAAAGACTCAAGGGCAGGTTCATCGAACTTGCCCTTGTTGTTTCTGCCCCGTCACACTGCCACAACCATCATCAAGCCGGCCAGCAACAGACAAGTGCCGAGCACGTATTGCAGCTGTTTCTTAGCCAGCACTTTACAGGTTACCTCCCCTACCATGCTGAGGATCAACACCGTCGCGCCAATCCCCACCAGATAGCCCAAGAACAAGTTGGAGCCACTGAGGGTCCAGTCGGCTACACCCAGATTGGCGCTGCCCAGGGTGTAGCCATGAGCAAATGCCAACATGCCAACCATTGCCGCAGCGATATGGGTGGCAAAACAGATATTACCGGCAATCAACATGCCGAGCACAAACATGGACAAGAGGACAAAGGATTTACTGACGATAAGCGCCACCGAGGTTTGCGCCATCAAAGTACCGGCCAACATCACCAGCACAAAGGAGAGAGGTACTGCCCACAAGGCTTTACCACCAAGCTGCGCCGACCAGACACCGACGCCCACGGCCACCAGCAGACTGGCCAACAACATCAGTGGGTTGAGTTGCATCACCTGCTCGGGAAAGCGTCCCACAACCCCCAACGACAACAGCAGACTGGCGCCAACACCCAAGAACAGCCAAGATCTGCCAGCAAACAAGGACCGCATCATAAGCACCTCTCACTTGCCGAGTGACTATGCTTTAACCTTATACCTTACAGTTAAAAAATGCTTGACCTGGCACAAACTCCTGACAAATAACCTCACTTTAATTGACTTGCATAACACAGACTCAGGACTTACTATCCTTGGGTCTTTAAATGTATTTTTGATTAATCCTATGTATTCCCCAATCGACTCATTGCTCATGCAACAGACTTGGTGGCGCAGCCCAAACCGGCGGCGTCAGGATTAAACATAGGTAAAATCATATCTTCCGGGCCGCCATAAGGCGGCCTTTGTGTATCTGTACGTCTTATGGCTCCGGCAATCTCAAGGAGAACAAGATGAAACAGATCATACTCACAGGCGACAGACCCACAGGCAAACTGCATATCGGCCACTATGTTGGTTCGCTCAGGCAAAGAGTCCAGGTTCAGGACGAATTCGATCAGAACGTAATGATCGCCGACTATCAGGCTTTGACCGACAACGGCCATAACCCGGCCAAGGTGACCGACAATATTCTCGAAGTCATGGCCGACTACCTGGCGGCCGGGTTGGATCCGGCCAAGACACGTTTTTGCCTGCAAAGCGCACTACCGGCGTTGTCGGAACTCACCTGTATCTACTTGAACTTGGTGACGGTTGCCCGGCTTGAGCGCAATCCCACAGTCAAGGCGGAGATCCAGCAAAAAGGCTTTGAGCGCAGCCTACCGGCGGGTTTTCTGGTCTACCCCGTCAGTCAGACCGCTGATATTACCGCCTTTCGGGCCACTCATGTGCCTGTGGGTGAAGATCAGTTGCCCATGCTGGAGCAAAGCAATGAAATCGTCCGTCGCTTCAACAATCTGGTGGGGGCCGAAGTGCTCAAGGAGTGTCAGGCGATTCTCAGTGACACAGGCCGCCTCCCGGGGCTCGACGGTAAAGCCAAGATGTCCAAATCCCTTGGCAATACCATAGAACTGGGAATGAGCAGTGATGAACTCAAGCAAGCGGTGTTTTCCATGTATACGGATCCCAACCATCTGAGAGTAGAAGATCCGGGTAGAGTCGAGGGCAACACGGTATTCAGCTATCTCGATGCCTTCCATCCGGACAAGCCCTTGGTAGCCGAGCTCAAGGCCCATTATCGCCGAGGCGGCCTCGGCGATATGAAGTGCAAAAGGATACTCAACGACTGCCTGCAGGAATTACTCGCGCCCATGCGGGAGCGGCGCAGGCAAGCCCTGGCAGACAAAGGGCAACTGCTGGCGATACTGCAAAAAGGTACGGAAGAAGCCAGAGCCATAAGTGATGCCGTACTGCAAGATGTCAAAGCCGCCATGGGACTGAATCTGTTTCGCTAAACGATTGTTCACTCAGCCAAGGGTCTATAAGCCCGGCACTTGGCTGAGCCTCTCACAGAAACAACTCCCCCTGTTGGCACTCATACTAACCTTGATACTGCGAGCGCTATCCAGCCAGGCTGTTTTTTACTGGGCAGTTTATTGCAGTGCTGTATCATGCCAAGCTATGCCAACGCCGCCGAACAAAGTGTGGCAATCAACTATATCCATGAAGAAGGCCAGGCCAAGGGTAGCAAACTGGCTTATCAGCTGTATCTGGATCCCCTGAAACCTATCAGTGGAAATTTTGAACTGCCCCTGAAAGCCAGTATCAACTTTTGGGAATGCGGCGAAAATAACCAGCATGATGTCAATCATCTGCTGGCCATGTCACCCATATTGAAATACCCGCTGATGAGGGGACAATGGCTGGACTTTTATCTGGAGGCCGGGATAGGCTTTGCCTTCAAATTTGGCCGTGAGCGCAAACAGACAGGCTCCATCACCTACCTGCATTATTCCAATGCGGGCCTCAGCAAACCCAACCCAGGGCTCGACTTTGTCAACCAGGCCTATAGCTACCGTTTCTAACACCCTTTTAGGGGATCGGGCCAATCAATTTAGCGGATGATTGGCCCGAAAATAGGCCCACTCTTCCACAATGCTGCCATCCGGCAGGTGACAATAGCCTACAGTGCCCTTTTGTTCCTGAACCAGCTCCAGCTTACCGCCGGATTCGACACAAAATACCGCTGCCGGATTAGGGCTTCCCACAGTATCTTTCAGACTCTCGGACCCGGTTTTTGCCGCCTCTTCAGAGCAGCCCCCCAACAGCAGCACAGTGCCCACAATCATTACAGTTAATACTCGCATCTTGGCTCCTTGCTCAGTCCCTTGGGCGCGCCCAATTGCCACCGCAGACTTTCCAGTATCAGCTCAAACAAACTCCAAGCTACAAGGAGATAGCAAGGTCTGCAAGCGAATGAGCCACTTATCCAAGTTAATGATTTGAAAGTTATGAATATTGTTAAAAGTAAGCAGCAATTTTTGCCAGGCAGAACATGATTTTTCCAATTTGATCAGGCTTGTTTTTTGGTGTTTGACAGTAAAGCGGGTAAAGTGTCGCGGTTATCACCTTTTTTGATACAAGGCATTAGCCTGCAATTGATAAAAGACCTACAAACATAATAATACAGACAAGGGAAGAGTATGAGCGACTCCAACTCCTGTGCAGGCAATGACCTGCGCGAAGTCAAGCAACTGGGAATGTGGGCCTCCATCGCCAGTTTAAGCTATATCTTCTGGCTGGTCGGCGGTATGGAACTGGTTGAACGTATCGCCTACTACGGCGTTAAGGCCAGTGCCGGACTCTATGCCAAGGCGCCGGCTTCCGAAGGCGGCCTAGGTATCAGCCTCAGCGATTACGGCATCATTATCTCAGCCTGGGCCTTGCTGCAGACCTTTGTGCCGGTATTTACCGGCGGGATCTCAGATAGGGTCGGCTACAAAGAGACCATCTTTGCCTCAACCATCATCAAGATCTGTGGCTACCTCTGTATGGCCTTCTTCCCCAGCTTCTGGGGCTTTTTGTTCGGTGCCATGCTGCTGGCGGCCGGTACCGGCATCTTCAAGCCCGGCATCCAGGGAACGCTGGTGCTGTCCACCAACCGTAACAACACCTCCATGGCCTGGGGTATCTTCTATCAGGTGGTAAATATCGGTGGCTTCCTTGGCCCCTTGGTGGCGGTGCATATGCGGCAGCTGTCCTGGGACAATGTATTCTACGCCTGCGCCGCCATTATCTCGCTCAACTTCCTGTTCCTGCTGACGTACAAAGAGCCGGGTAAAGAGCAACGCCTGGAACGGCAACGTAAGATCAAGTCCGGTGAACTCAAGCAGGAGATGCTTTGGAAAGATGCCTGGAGCGAGCTGAAAAAGCCGGTAGTCATCTACTATATGCTGGTGTTTTCCGGCTTCTGGTTCCTATTCAACTCCCTGTTTGACGTGCTGCCTATTCATATTGCCGAATGGGTGGATACCAGCGTGATTGTCACCAGCCTGTTTGGCCCTGAAGGCACCAGCAACGGCATACTGCAATTCTGGCTCGGGCTGAACAACGAAGGTACCAAGGTCATGCCGGAAGGCATGCTCAACCTCAACGCGGGTCTGATTATGACCAGCTGCTTCCTGATAGCCGCTCTGACCGCCAAGTACCGTATCACCAGCGCCATGCTGGCCGGCTGTCTGCTGTCTATATTTGCCTTTGTGTTGATCGGTGCCACCCATGCGGCCTGGTTTATCGTGTTGGCTATCGCCATGTTCTCCCTCGGCGAAATGATGATAAGCCCGAAGAAGAACGAATTTATGGGCAATATCGCCCCCGAAGGCAAGAAGGCCATGTACCTCGGCTTTGTGATGTTGCCACAGGGCATAGGCTGGGGCCTGGAAGGCTATTTCGGCCCCAAACTCTATGAGATCTTTGCCTCCAAAGAGATCTTCTCCCGTGAGATGCTGCTGGATAAGGGCATGTCACAGAAGGATGTAGCTGCCATTCCGCAGGGGGAAGCCTTTCATAAACTGGTTGAGTTCACCGGCCAAAGTGGCCGCGAGCTGACTGAGATCCTCTACCAGAGCCACAACATAGGCATGGCCTGGTACATCATAGGCGCCATAGGCACCATTTCCGCCGTCGGCATCTATATCTACGGTAAGTGGCTGCTGAGAATGCAGCAGGCCCAAGCCTGATTGGAAACGCCACCTCAGGGTGGCGTTTTTTATATTGATTGTAAATGAGAGCTTGATCCCGCCAAGGGAACAGGCCAAAGTCTATGCTTAAAATAGCCATAAATAGAATGCAACTATTTGTATCCAAGGAAGTTTTATGCTTTTTAACCATCATCTTCACCGGCAGATAGATTCATTGAAACAGCGGCTCGATGAACAGAGCCAGCAGCACCAGGCGACACTGGAGCAATTGCAGCTACAACTGGGGCAGCTTAAAAAGGAAAGGGACCAGGCACTGGCGCAAAACCGCGACTTCGCCGCCATGTTGGCCTGCCAGAACCAGGGCGGGCTCATGTTGCAATCGGTACGCGAGGCCATGGCCGAAGACGCCGGACGTCTGCTTGAGGAGCAAAGCAAACTGGAGCAACTCAACGCCCTGTTCGAGCAAACCCGCAGCGCCGTGACCAGATTGGGAGAGCGAGCCCATCTGCTCAGTTCACAGTCACAGCATAGCCTGGGAACAGTGGCGCAACTGGATACCAGTACCCAAAGCATCAGCCAGTTTGTCAGCGCCATTCAGGGCATTTCGGCACAGACCAACCTGTTGGCACTCAATGCCGCCATCGAAGCCGCCCGCGCCGGAGAGGCAGGTCGCGGCTTTGCGGTGGTGGCCGATGAAGTCCGGCAGTTGGCGGCCAAGGCCAGTGACGCCAGCCAACAGATAGAGCAGTTGGTGCAACAGATCATCACTCAGTCAGAAAGCATACGAACCCTGACAGATGACAACCAAGGCTGCGCCGATGAAGTGGCCAGCTCGGCAGTGCAGATAGACACAGTGGTCACTCAGGTATTGGCGCAATCGGCGCAGATGCAACAGGTGATCAGCCATGCCGCGACAGTGTCTTTCCTCAACACCACCAAGCTGGATCATGCGGTATGGAAGCAGAATATCTATGAACTGCTGCAAAACCAGTGTTTTGATCAGCCGGTAAACAGCCACCATGACTGCCGTTTGGGTAAGTGGTACTACGAAGGACAAGGCGCCAGCCTCTATAGCTCACTCCCGGGGTTCCGCGAGTTGGAAGCGCCGCATGCATTGGTGCACGAAAGTGGCCGCCTGGCGCTGGAACAGGCCGCAGCCGGCGACACCACAGAGCAGGTAATGGCGCTGCAACGGATGGAAGATGCCAGTATGCAGGTGGTACTTGCCATAGATAGCATTATCGCCGCAGTTCAGTAGCCGTCAGTAAAATCGTCAGTAAGCGACCGATTCCACCTCTTCCCGGGTCAACTCTCTGGCTTCGCCCTCGGCCAGAGAGTCATCCAGCACTATCTGACCTATCTGACTGCGATGCAGCGCCAGCACAGGGTTACGAAAGCGGCCGAACATGCGTTTTATCTGGTGATATTTGCCCTCCGTGAGTATCACCTCGGCCTCATGGCTTGCCAACATTTTCAGCTCGGCCGGCGCTGTGATGACGTTTTCAAACTCAAAGAAGAATCCGCGCCTGAAAGCCTCAATATAAGTGTCATCCAGCGGATTGGCCAGACGCACCCGATAACGCTTGGCTTTACTCGATGAAGGCAGGGTCAACGCCTGGGTCCAGCGGCTATCATTACTGAGCAGCACCAGTCCAGTACTCTGCTTATCCAGGCGGCCGGCGATATGCAGCCCCGGCACCAATGCTGCCGGGGGCAGGCAGTCGAGCACGGTTTTATGCTCGGGATCCTGGGTGGCACTCACTACTCCGGCAGGCTTGTTCAGCATCCAATAGACAGGGTTTTGCCGCTGCAGCCATTGCCCATCGAGACGAATATGACTGAACTCATGAATAAGCCTGTCTGCGGCAAACACCTGCTCGTCATCGAGCCAAACCCGGCCATCGGCAAGCAATTGCCTGACCTGTTTGCGGGGAATATTCAGCTGCCCGGCAAGAAACCTGTCCAGTCGTCCCCTCTTACTGCGCATCGTTTAAGGCGCCTTTAGCTTCAATCCGATAAGCACAGCGACGTGAACCATCCAGAATGTGTTCGCGGCGACTGATCTCCACTTCGGGCCCCAGCAACTGCCGGAACAGCGCCAACTCAGAGCGACAAAAGTTCTGGCAACTCGTGGCCGCCGCACAAATGGGGCAATGGTTTTCCAACAGCCAAAAGCCGGTACTGTCCGCTTCAATCTGCGCCATATAGCCTTCACGGCTTCGGATCTCGGCCAGGCATTCCAGCTTGTCGGCCAGGGAAGCGGCAGCGGCCATCTGGCTCGAATAGCTCTCGAGGCTCTGCTGCTCCCTGTGACTGATGAGTTTATCCAAGCCCTCATCACCAAAGACCTGACGCACTGAAGTTATCAGTTGCAGACTCAGCTCATCGTGACGGTCGGCAAACAGCGAGCGACTTTGCTCGGTCAACGTCCAATAACGCGCAGGCCTGCCGCGGCCTTCGGCTCTATCTTCTGTCCGCACCAGCCCCTCGGCTTCAAGGGCTTGCAGATGTTGACGCACCCCCATACTGGTCAGCCCCAGCTCAGCGGCCAGGCTCTGGGCCGTCTGGGCTCCGTTCAACTTGAGAATGTCGACTATCTTGTCTGTGGTCTTCATGGCACCTCCAGCGCTGATTATGCCCGGATCAGGACGCCGCATCCAGAATAAATAAACTTTTTTGTTTATTTTATCTTTACATTATTAAGTAAAGCACATACCTTATAAAACAATAAATAAACAAAAAGGTTTACTTAACATGAAATACCTAGTCGTCAGCGCCAGCCAACGTTTCCAATCCCAGAGTGCCAAGGTCGCAGAATTCATCACCCGGGAAATAAAGACCAAGCAGCTCGCAGAGGCGGAGCATTTGGAGCTCTGCGGTTTCAATCTTCCCTTCTGGGATGGTGAACAACAACACAAGGGCGCCGACTGGCAACGGATAGAAGCCAAGGTGACAGCAGCCGATGCTCTGGTGCTTATCACTCCGGAATGGGGCGGCATGGCGACACCTTTGTTGAAGAACTTTCTGCTGATGTGTGACAGCCAACATACGGCCCATAAGCCTGTGCTGCTGGTTGCAGTTGTCTCAGGCATAAGCGGCGCCTATCCCATCAGTGAATTGAGAATGAACGCCATGAAAAACAACAAACTGGTGGCGGTGCCGGATCATTTGATCGTCCGCGATGTCGAGAAAATGCTCAACCCCGAATGCGACAGCATCCGCGATGCCAGATTAAGAGAAAGGATCGGCTACAGCCTGCATATGTTGGCCCAGTATGCAGCAGCACTGGCACAGATACGTTTTGCCCACAGGGACGCCCCCTTTCCCAAACAACAGGAATATTGCTACGGCATGTAAACAAAAGGCCCGAATAAGAAGGAAAAAGGGCAAATACCAAGGAGAACGCAAATGATACAACTGGAACATCTGAACCTGGTGGTCGCTGACCTCCCCAAGACCCTGGATTTTTACCGCGCCGCCTTTCCTCACTGGCAGATCCGCTGCCAAGGAGAAGGAAGCTGGTATGGCAAGCCACGAAAATGGCTCCACTTCGGTGATGACTATCAATACCTGGCTTTCAGCGATAATGGCGAAGGCAATAACCGCGACTTGAGCGGTCATCAACCCGGGCTGGCCCACTTCGCCTTTGTCACAGCAGACATTGACGGGGTGATCAAGCGCCTGCAGGACGCAGGCTATAGCATAGATAAAGACGGTGCTGACGAGCCCTGGCGCCGCAATGTGTACTTTATCGACCCGGCCGGGTTTGAAGTGGAGTTTGTCCAGTACCTGAGCGATCTGCCAAAACAGCGCAATCGCCCTAGCTAAGGGCAGTCATAAATAGCCTTACAGGCTCCCTCGCCTTCGCTCACTGGGTGGGGGAGCCGCCTTGATTCACTTCTTGGCAAACAGACTGTATAACCAGCCCAGGGTGACGGCACCCAGCGCGAGGCTGAAAATGCTGTAGGCTATGATGCAATAATCAGCCATATTCATTCCCAGCAGTGACCAATCATCTTCTCCACAGCCCCCTGTCGGCGCAAACTCATAGGGTAACCATTCATGCAACGGTAACCCCAAGGGGAAATGCGGTTCGGTTGAACAAGCGGCACCACCGCCACCAGTAGCAAAGATATCGCCACCATCCAGCATGTGCGCAGCTGCATGTATCTGTTGCAGCTCAACTGACCAGAGCATCCCCTGGATCACACCATACCAAGCCAGCGCCAATCCCAAGACCTTGAGCCATTGACTGGAAGGCTTAATCGCCATGGCAATACCGGCAATCAAGATACAGCACTGACTAAAACGAATATAAACACAGAGCTCACAGGGATCCATGGCCAAAAACCACTGGAAATACCCCATTGCCGACAACAACAGAAACAGCGCAGCTCCGGCCATCAGCAACCACACACCTCTCTGAGCCTGCCAGCGGCCCAAGGTTGATAAAGGAGCCTGCTTAAACTCCCCAAACAAACGGCTAACAAGATTCATCTGCATTATCCTCACTTCTTGGACAATTCAAGGATCATTTCGTCCAGCATAGGCATACTGCGAATCGACTTGGTATTGATCAAATACTTGCCATTGACCACCAGCGCCGGGATCCCCTGGATTTTAGCGATGGCAATCCCTTGGTCCCACTTGGCCAAGAGTTGTTTCACTTCAGGGGTTCCCTTGAGACGGTTGAACTCTTCTTGCGAGATCCCAGCCTGACTCAGGCCAAAACGGATGAGCTCATCACCACTGGTAAACTTGGCCTTCTTATCGTGGATCCTGGCATATAAAGCCATTTTGGCAGCTTTATATTTGTCTTCACTTAACACCTTGGCCACCGCTAAGACCTCAGAGGCTTCGGCACCAAAAGGCGATTTACTGGAAATATGATAAGCATCGTAATCCACGCCGGAAGGCAAATTTCCAACCATTCCGGGAACAACAGACTTCTCATACTTGTAGCAGAACGGGCAGTTGACAGAAAAAATTTTGGTTACCTGTTTATTAGCCTGAAACTGAACATTTTCCGGTAAAACTTGATAATGGTTTCCTTCTTCCAAATCCAATGCCATTACATTGCAGCTTCCCAGTAGAAAAGCACCCACTACAAATTTTTTAATAAATTTCATTTTCGACCTCTTATCCATCAATCAGATTCAACCCCATAATGCCAATATAAAAACCAATCACAACAAGCCACTCCAGATAATTAATAACACTGTGAGTAACAACAAAATAAACAACAGAATTCAAATAAACCAATATGGATTTCAAAAAATAATGGATTACAAACAAACCAATAAGGTAAATCAATTTTTTTGAAGTTATAAGTCAAGACTTAAACAAGAGCACAAACAAAACATTAACCAAACATTAAAAACGCCAAATGTGACTATGGCCTCAAATTAAATTCCTCCGTTCAACTTAATTAATAAGCGTCTATTAAAAACAAAGGATGATGATATGAAAAAGTCACTCACTTCATTGGCTGTGGTATTAGGTATTGGTTTATCAGCCTCTGTCTCTGCTGCTGGTTTTTACCCAGCACCGCCAGCTGGAAACTTAGGAGGGATTATTGTCAACCCCTATGGTAATTCGCCACTCACTGCCTTAGTCGATTTGGGTAGCAAGCGAGTGTCCAATGTTAGCGTTACCGTGGCCGGAAAAGGTAAGAATGGAGTCAGTATTTCCTATCCGGTCGGTCCCAAAACTATTAACAGACATGACGGTATTCCTATTTTCGGTCTGTATGCCGATTATAAGAATCAGGTCAGTGTTAACTTCACTCTAGATGGTAAAAAATATAGCGATAAATATGAAATTCTCACCAGTGCACTCGAGAACAAGTACATAGATAACCGTAATATTACTTCGATGCAGGAAGTAAAGGTCAAGAAAGTCGATAAAAACTTTAAAGACAGACTGTTAATGGTGAACTCTCATACCATGGTATTCCAAGGTTCAGATCTGCACTGGTCCGGAGTCAAGAGTAAGGATGCCGGTATTTTCGAGTCGACCCCAGCATTGGGCGCCATGACATTCGACATGGCCCCTCTTACTTATATCATTGATACACAAGGTGAAACACGTTGGTGGTTGGATCAGGATGCCACCTATAATGGCCGTGATATCGACGTAAACAAGCGCGGCTATCTGATGGGATTGAGAAAGGATGGCCGCGGTAATCTGAGCTTTGTCCAAGGTCAACATTTCGGATATCTGGACTTGATGGGTAAGATAGTCGACTTCAAGATCCCAAGGGGCTATCAGGACCTGTCCCATGAAAGCATAACCATGCCCAATGGCAACCTATTACTCAGGGGCGCCAAGACCAACTATGTCAACCCACAAGGGGACAAGGTGCATACCGTCAGGGACCATATCCTCGAGGTAGACCAACAGGGGAATTTGGTTGATGTCTGGGATCTCAATAAGATTCTCGATCCCTACCGTGATGCCTTGCTCAAGGCCTTGGATATGGGCGCTGTTTGCGTCAACGTGGATCTCGACCATGCCGGTCAAGCCGCCGGTGAAATGAAGATAGATGCTCCCTATGGCGATATTCCAGGTATAGCCGCAGGTCGTAACTGGGCCCACGTCAACTCCATTTCCTACGACCCCAAAGATGACGGCATCATTCTGTCGCTGCGCCACCAAGGGGTAGTGAAGATCACCCGCGATAAACAGGTCAAATGGATCCTCACCCCCAGCATAGGCTGGAAGGGAGAACTGGCCAAAAAGCTCCTTAAGCCCGTCGATGCCAAAGGCAAGGCCATTGCTTGCTCTGAGCAAGGTGATTGCCAAGGCGACTTTGACTTCACCTATACCCAGCACACAGCCTGGCTGAGCAGCAAAGGCACCTTAACTGTGTTTGATAACGGTGATGGTCGCCACTATACCCAACCCGCTTTACCCACCCAGAAATACAGTCGCTTTGTGGAATATAAAATCGACGAAAACAATATGACAGTGCAGCAAATCTGGGAATACGGTAAAGAACGGGGCTACGAGTGGTATAGCCCTATCACCTCCAACGTGGAATACGTTGCCGACCACAACACCATCTTTGGTTTTGGTGGCTCTATCAATCTGTTTGAGCCCGGCAGAGTCACAGGCAAATTCAATGAGATTGATTACCGCACCAAGGAAGTGAAACTGGAAATCGACGTTCTCTCCGACAAGGCTGGCCAGCCCCATTATCGTGGCCTGTTTATTGAACCGGCGAAGATGTTCGGACGTTGATTTGACTCTAACGGCCGGGAGCTTCCCGGCCTAAGGTAACACTATGTTAGTAAGGACTTCATTACTGCGGCTATTGCCCTTGTTGCTGCTGATCCCCACGGCCCAAGCAGAGGTATTCCAACAACAAAATGGCATCAAAGTCGGCTATGAACACCTGTTGGATGTCAAGGACAACAACCCTAATCTCTATAGTCAGAGTTACCTCAGCTTTACCAACACTACCCGCGCCAGTTGGGGCGATTTTGCGGCTTGGCTGACATTGGAAAATCCCCTGGACGACAACGACAATCAGCAAGGCGAAAAGGCCGGCGCTACCGTCAAGTCCTGGCTAAAGCTGGACTACAATCTGGGAGATAGTTCCTTTAACCTTTGGCTGCAGTCTTTTACGGCCAACAATAAACACCGTACCGAAGAAAACTTCTACTACGGCTTGTCTTACGACATTCAGTGGCAGAAGCTTAAAGGAACCATGGCGATTGGCGCCCATTACGCCTGGGGCGATATGGATGCCTCTAAGCAAGACTTTAATGGCAGCAGTGGTTATGCCGCAGTGGTGCAGATAGCATATCCTATAACTCAGGAATTACTGGGTAAATTTTACTTTGAAACCCAATTTGATCGCAGTGATGAACAAGTAACAACTTTCCTTTATCGGGATTCTGGTTATCAAGCAATTTTGGGGTTGGATTATCAACTCCTACCTCAAGCCTCAGCTTCATTGGCATATAAGTATCGAGATGCTTGGGGAGGTTCAATTCATCATGGAGGAGAACTGTTATTCGAGTTAGGATATCAATTTTAAAAAAACAAATAAATAACACAAAAAGTATGCCAAAGGTAATAAGGATCACATTATTACCTTTGGCAATGTTAAAATACATATCACTCTTGATGGACGCGGGTCACAGTAAATCTCCATTTTATATACTATCTTGTATAAAAAGGGGAGCCGACCATGAATAAAGCCGACATAAACAATTTATCACTAATTCACCTTCAGCTAATAAGGCTTATCCTGGAGCATGGAAATGCCAGTATTGCTGCTCAAGAATTAGGGTTGACTCAATCTGGAATCAGCTATCATATAAAAAAAATAAGACAGATATTTAATGACGAAATGTTTGTCAGAACAAAGTACGGCTTCACCCCAACAGAAAAGTGCAACAAAATTAAAAGCACTGTTCAGGATATTATATTAAGAATTGAAGATGATCTGCTAAACAGTTGTGACTTTTCGCCTATGAATATCGATAAGGAAGTCTGGCTTGCGGCCGATAATACTATCTGCAACTGGTTTCCAGAGTTAATAGAACAAGCCAATCAAATCGCTCCTAGAATGATACTTTGTACCCGCAGTTGGAATCAAAATAGTTTTGATGAAATTCTCACCGGCTCTATCAACTTTGGCATTCACGTTAACCAAACCTCGCTCAGTTCTCTCTACAAGGTAGATCTGCTACCCTGTTGCAGGTATTTCTTTATGCGTCATGATCATTACCTGGCGAAGAAAGGACATATTGATCTAAAGGATCTACTGGATTTCCCCGTGGTATTGCACGACTTGTGCGGTTTCAACTCTTATGGTCAATCCCTGATCGAAAAGACCATGAAGCTCAAATTTCCACACTTCAAGATCAGAGCTAAAATTAGCAGCATCAGTGAGATAATCGAAGTCCTCAAGAGCAGTAACGCCCTGGTGTATACCTCGGCACTGGCTTTCCCTCTGGAAGAAATAGGTACTGAGCTTTGTGTACTGGAAGCACCAAGCAGTCTATCCGATGTCGAGTTTATTTATAAACTGTATATCTCTTCCGCTCGCTACGGCTCAGTGGAGTCCGACTGGTTAATCAGCTTTATCAGCGAATCATTCCGTCATTTTGCCTGCCGTAAATATCAGCTGCTGGAGTCACTGATCTGCAACCAAGTCTAAGCAACCAAACAGAGCAAAAGCCACTATTGACAGGCGTTTCAAGAGCAAAAGGATCTGATGGCGCAGCCTGGTATAGCTAGACTTATACGAAGCCAAGATTAGACTTGGCTTCGAGGATAGCGTCATGAGTGTCTTTACACGCCTGCTGGCCGTTTCAGACGACAGCAATAGAGGAAAACTGGCCCTGAGAAAGGCTGTGCAACTGGCCAATGCCAGCCATGCCGAGCTCACACTGCTCAGAGTCAAAACCCCCCAGTATCAGGGTATTGGTCAGTGGTTACAGCAAAAAGTACATCCCCAGCCCTTGGTTTCCCATCTAAGGGAAAAACGCCCCCATTATCCATCGAGAGAGTTGAACCTTTGCGTGAAGCAATGTCAGGCCAAAGATCTGCCTACCGCCATTCTTATTGAGCTCAAACAAGCACATTACGATCTGCTGTTGGTAGAACATCACAGTTACTCAGCCCTGCAGTGTGAGTTGGGCCATACCTATGACTGGCAACTGCTGCAACGAGTTCCCCTGCCGGTGATGTTTGTCAGCGACTCTCCCTGGGAACAACAAGGGTCGTTGCTGGCGGCTTTGGAGCTGGATGAAGACACGGAAGATCATGCCCATTTCAATCACAGGTTGTTGCAACAAGCCAATGAATTTGCCGGATTACTTAAACAAAAATTACATCTGCTCAATTGCTATCAGGAAGCCGACATCAGCATGGCCTTCGATAACCTATTACCCGGCTGTCGCTCACTGAAAGACAATCAATGGCATAAACTGCGACAGGTTGCCAGGCCTTTGGCTTTGAGTGACGAACAGTTGCATCTGGCCAGCGGCATGCCAGATCATGTAGTACCGGAAGCCGCTCAAAAATGGCACAGCAACATAGTTATCATGGGGGCAGCAGAGCACAGGGGCTTGTTGAGTGAACTCAACGGCCACGCCTCAGAGCAGATGCTCAATCAACTGCGCTGCGATGTACTGGCGTTAAAACCCAGTTGCCCCTTGCTGCATTAAATCACTTCAGCGGCCGCCCACCATCAAGTGATAGAGTGCGGCCCGTTATATAGCGGCTGGTCATCAGATACTTCACCGCGGTCAGCATCTCCTGCTCGCCGCCCTCTTTAGGCAATAATGCCTTGGCAAGCGCCTTTTGCCGGTAGGCCGTGTCATCCTGCTCATTGAACAGCATCAGTGCCGGTGCTATGCCGTTGACCTTGACACCCGGCGCCAGCTTGGCGGCAAATGACAGGGTTAAATTATCCAGCGCCGCCTTACTGGCGGCATAGGCTATGTGCTTCTTACTGCCCTTCTGCGCCACATAATCGCTGATGTGGATGATATCTCGGCTGCCTATCTCATCTGTCTGCAGTAGCGGCGCCAGTGCCAGATTCAACTGATAGGGCACGGAGGCGTGGATCTGCATCATGCTGTCAAAAACCTCTGCGGCATCTATGTCAGGCCGCTCCGGCATCCAATCCGAGGCGTTGTGAATGATTGCCCGCAGAGACTCATGCTTGCTTTTTACCTCGGCAATAAAGGCTTTGATCTCGCTATTTTGCAAAAGATCCACTCGATACAGCTCAGCGCCCGCTGCCTTGAGATCGTCGATAGCAGCATAGTGGCTGCGATAAGTGCCGATAAGTGGGTAGCCCTGAGCCATCAAGTCCTTGGCCATTGCCAGTCCCAGACGCTTTCCTATGCCGGTGATCAAAATAGGCTGCATGTATTTTCCTTTCATGTGTCAGTCACACTATTGTTTCACGTTAGGCCGCACTCTGACCAGTCTCGGACAGTGCTCTAACCTGGGCGCAGATGCTAATCTGAACATATTGGAAACCCTATGAAAATAAACAGATAACCTTGACTAATCGGCAAAGTGCCAACTCGCTCGCATATTTGAATTTCAAAGCCATAAATACTGCTACACCTGTGCTCGCTTCAACAGTATCGCCATACAAATACCCAGTATTATCAATTAAAAATTCAACTACAAAGGTCACTCCCATGCGTCTCAATCAGTTAATCTTATTGGTAGCCCTGTTTATTTCCCCTCTGGCCTACAGTGCCAACAGCCTGTTTGGCAAAGCGGTCGATCTGAATATCTTAGTGCCCATTTCCACATTGATGGCATCGCCGAATGACTATCTGGGTAAGGAACTCACAGTGGAAGGCACCATAGTCTCAGTGTGCAGTAAGCGAGGCTGCTGGATGGAGCTGGCAACCGACGACAGCTTTGATCGTTTGAGAATCAAGGTTCGTGACGGTGAGATGGTCTTTCCCATCAGTGCCAGAGGGCAAAAAGCCTATGCTACCGGAGCTTTAGAGGCAATTGAGCTGGATCTCGAACAAACCCGCGCTTATCTCGGACATCAGGCCCTGCAACACAACAAACCTTTCGATCCCGAGTCTATTACTCAAGCCGTGACTTTCTATCAGTTGCATCCATACGGGGTCGAGATCCGTGATGCTGAATAATAAGCTGCGCAAAAGGATACGTTTATTACACAGAGACATAGGGTATCTGTGCATAGGCATGACTCTGGTGTATGCCATTTCGGGAATTGCCGTCAATCATATCAATGATTGGAACCCCAACTATCAGATAACCCAAAGCGAAAGCCGTGTCGAAGGGCTGAGTCCTTCACTGGGTAATAATGACATTCAAAGCCTGTTGAGCAGGCACTTTTCGCTGCAGGATAATATCCGCAGCGGTTACCGCGCCAGCGCCACAGAGTACCAACTATTTCTCAAAGACGGCAGCCTGCTGAGCGCCAACCTGGTATCCGGCAGTGTCTCGGCCGAGATGGTAAACAACAGGCCATTGTTGCAGGCGCTCAACTATCTGCACCTCAACCATGCCCGTGACGCCTGGACTTGGATTGCCGACATCTATGCCGCCATGCTGCTGTTTTTGGCATTATCTGCGCTAGTGATGTTGCGTAGCAGTAACGTGATGAAAAGCCGCAAGACCTGGCTGACACTCACAGGTATCCTACTGCCATTGCTGTTTATTCTGCTGCGCTAACGCTCTTTGAGCAAAAACGCTAGCAGATAACAAAGAACCCGGTCATAGCCGGGTTCTTCCGTTTTCTGTCCCCTTGAAGAGCTTAACGACCGAAACGGTATTCCACTCCCAGCCAATAGTTACGTCCCTCCTCGGGGAAGCCCTCACTGTAGGCGTAGTTGCGGTCAAACAGATTATTGACCGAGGCATTAACACTCAGCCCCTGCCAGAGACGGTAATCGAAGCGAATGCCGGTCACGCCAAAGCCACTGGCTACCTGAGTGCCTCTGGAGCTGCTGAGGCTGTCGCTGCGAGCTTCCTGACTCAGGATGATGTCCAGCTTATCCAGCGGGGTCAGCTTAACCCAGGCAAAGAGTTGATGATCCGGCAGGCCGGTAACATCAAGCTGTTCATCCTCAACATCGGCGTGAATATAGCTGTAGCTCAGGCCTACACTGGCCCAATCGCTGAGATCGCCATAAAGCCCCAGATCCAGCCCGCTGTAATCTACCCTGCCGCTGTTGCGGTTTTGGATAAGCGTCGGGGTGATGTTATGGGTCAAAATCGCATCGGACACCCGGTTATAATAGACACTGCTGTCCAGTTGCCAGTTAGCGGCCAGAGTTGTCTGATAACTGAGTTCCAGGTTAGTCGCCCGCTCAGGCTCCAAATGCGGGTTGACTATGGCAGTTTGGCCATAGGCGGGCCTGAAAGTGGTGTAGCGTTCTTTCAATGTCGGAAAGCGACTGCGCTGGGATAGAGACAGTTGCAGTGTATCCAGGTTATCCAACTCATAACGGGCCATCACTTGCCAATTGAAAGCATGCTGCGAGTTGTCTTCATAGCGGGTCAGGCTGCCATCCTTTTCATGTTTGTAGCCTTCAAGGCTCTTGCGGGAGTCAAAGCTGATGCCCCCAACCAGATCCAGGTTCTCTCTCAGGGCCCATTGATACTCCACTGCCGCCGACAGGGTTCTGTCCTTGTACTTGTCAAACTCCCCCCCTGGCTCCCCCTGTTCCTTGTGCAGATCTTCCTTCCAGTGAGCGGCAAACGACAAGATATCGTCTTTGCGCATATCGATACTGAGCTGCAGACCGGCACCATTGCTGGCATCGTCATAATGACTGTAGGGGCCTTTTTGTTGCTGCAGGTTTTTCAGGCTCTTGTATATCCTCAGGGTGTTTTCAAATTCATCGCGATAGAGGCGACTGTGCAGCACAACCCCGGGGGTGAACTCTGTATAGCCGCTGTAGTAAAAGCTCTGTTTGTCGTACTGCGGCCACTGCCAATAGGTAGGGCGAATATCAGCTTCAGTGCCGGCATAAGGCGGACTGTTCTTTTCCCCTTCCTGGCGGATATAAGTAAAAATGTACTCGTCTGTTTCATTGGGAGTCAGCCCCAATTTGGCGGTGCCGCGGCTATCGCTGTATGCCGAGTTGGCGCGTTTGCCGTCACTGCCGGCGATCGGGTTGTCGTTATCGTGGGACAGGCCAACAAAGTCTTTGTCCAGCTTATTGCCGCTCAATTGGATAAAGCCCCAATCATTACTGCCGGCCAGGCTGGCATCCAGGCTATAACCGTTGTCCTCTCCACGGGCCCAACCTTGAGAAGCGCTCAGTTGTGCTTCAAAGCTCTTCTTGGGTCTGCGGGTCGTCAGGTTGATGGCACCGCCCATCATATTCGGTCCCTGCAGCAAAGAAGCATACCCCTTGGAGACTTCCACCGAGGCCAGATCCGACGCCAAAAAACGCCCCAAGTCCAGATTACCGTCATAGGGGATGTAAATCGGGACTCCATCAAAAAACAGCGGTACCTGCCTACTATCAAAACCCCGAACCTTAACCTGTACCTCGTTACGACGACCGGATTTTTGCAGGCTAACCCCGGGAATAATATTCAGCGCCTCTGCCACGTTCTGCTTATTCAGCATCTTGATGGTGTCTTGATTGACACTGTCCTGATTGGCAGCAATCGGGCTGCCCCAGACACTGATCCTTTCTATTTTGGTTTCGTTTTTACTCTCAGGTTCAGCCACGCTGCCATCGGCAAGCGCCAACGGAGAAGCCAGCATCAGCGGCAGAATAGAGTAATAGTGCTTTGGTTTCATACTACAGACCTTCAACATCCAATCGATATATAAATCTCTATATATCGATAATTAAAAAAATACCCGGAGCTCGGTGCGAGTCCGGGCAATAACTAATCAGACTCTGACTCAGGACAGGGGAGTCGCATCCCAATAGACCATGGCCCAGCTGCGATCGCCGGTTCGCAGCGGTTTGTCCTGTTGCTTATGACGCTGATAATACTCTTGCAACCGCAGTTTTTCGGGTTCATCCAGCGGCCCCAGCGACCAGGCAACGTTGTCTTCAAACTGAGCGTAACTCTCAGCCTGGTTCATGCAACCACTGGACTCGATGAAGTCCACCTTGGGCTTAATACCCATCTGCTGCAAAATATTCACCGCATACAGATAGTTAGGCAGAGTCACCACCTTACGACCTATGGCTTGAATAATGGCGGGGTCGATAAAGGTTGAGCTGACTGTATGTGTGGTATAAACCCTTTTGCGGGCCTGACGATTGAGCTTTTCCAGGGCACTCTTGAGGCAGCCCACCAGAGTCGAGCGCGACGCTACTGCGATATCACACACGGGGATATCACTCCAATCATCTTCCCAGGCTCTCTTAATCAGAGTGACATTGCTCAAACCTTCCGCATCGGCGCGGCGTTTGGCCACTTCCAACATGCCGCTGCTGTAATCCAGGCCATAGACGGCCTGCATCTTGTCGGCCAACCCCAGACACACTGAGCCAGGGCCACAGCCCATATCCAAAAGCGTGTCGCAATCACTCAAGTCCATCAGCTTGAAAAAGCCCTCCAAGTAACTGTCCTTGGGTCTGGCGCAGTTTTCGGCCATCTTTTCCGCGCGCTTGTCCCAATGTTCGGCACTCTTGTGGCTACGTTCAGCCCTTTGCAGGTGCTCGCGGTACATGGCGGCAAAGTCCAGCTCTTCTATTATCATGAAATCACCTTGCTTAAAATTTAGCGCTCCCGTCAACACCTCAAAGGTGCTCGGCAATCGCAGATTCACTGACGCCATAGAGCTGCGCCAGTCCTGATACTTGCAACTGCCCGGCCACTGCGCCTTGTCTCAGGCCATGACCGGGTTCCACCAAGGCCACGCTATCGGCCAACAGCTCGGCATGACGTGGATGGTGAGTCGACATCAATACTGCGATTCCCTGCTGCTTGAGTCGTTTAACCTGAGCCAGCAACTTGATTTGATTGCCGAAATCCAGGCTGGCGGCCGGTTCATCCATCACCAGCAGTCTTGGCGATTGCAATAGGGCCCTGGCAATCAATACCAGTTGTCGTTCGCCGCCGCTTATCTGATCCATGGCGCAATCGGCCAAGTGAGCTATATCCAACTGCTTCAAAGCCGCCAACGCCCGCTTCTGCTCATTGGCGCCGGGCACGGCAAACGGCCCCAGTCGCGACTGGCAGCCCATGAGCACCATTTCCAACACCCGAAATGAAAAACGGCTCAACTGCGCCTGCGGCACATAGGCCATCTGCTGTGCCAGCTCGCGCTGCGACCATTGATGAATTTGCCTGCCGGCTATCTTTATCTCACCGGCCAGTGGTTGCAGCAAGCCAAGCAGCGTTTTCAATAAGCTGGTCTTGCCGCTGCCATTACAGCCGAGCAAACAGACGATTTCAGCTTCCGGCAAACAAAGCTCTACATTTGCCAGCAAAGGCTTACCGGCATAGCCCACTGTGACGCCTTGCATGCTGGCGATCATTGGCCCCGACCTCCGCCTCTTAACAGTAAAAACATAAAGAAAGGCGCGCCGATACACGCGGTTAAAATCCCCAGCGGCAACTCGATTGGCGCCAGAGTGCGCGCCAGAGTGTCGGTCAGCAGCAACATAAAGGCACCCAGTAGCATGGACATGGGCAACAAGCGTCTGAAATCGGCGCCCACCAGCAGGCGGGCTATATGCGGCACCACCAGCCCAAGCCAACCTATGATACCGGCGATGGATACCGCCGCCGCAGTCAGCAAAGTAGCCGCCAAAATAAATATCAGCCGGGTTTTCGCTATATTAAGCCCAAGACTGCTGGCCTCATCGTCGGCCAGGCTTAACAGATTCATACGCCAGCGCAGCAGCATTAACGGTACCAAGCCCAGCAACATGGGCAGCAAGCTGGACTTGAGGTCTGCCAGCGTAATATCCGACAACCCGCCCATCAGCCAGAAAGTAATGGAAGGTAACTGACTGTAGGGATCGGCCAATAATTTCATCAATGAAATACCGGCGCCACACAAGGCGCCAATAGCTATGCCCACCAGAACCAAAGACAATACTGGATCGCCCTGACGACTGAGCCGCGCCAGCAGACAAACCAGAGCCACCACCAGCAAACCGCCGAGAAAGGCAAACAGCTGGATGTTGTAAACCGGTAAGTCCAGGTAGATGCCCAGAACAGCCCCCAGGCCAGCCCCGGCGGAAACGCCCAGAATATCAGGTGATACCAGAGGGTTACGGAACATCCCCTGATAGGCGGCGCCGCTGGCGGCCAGACCGGCTCCTATCATAAGCGCCGCCAAAATTCTGGGCAGCCGCAAATGCCAAAAGACACTGATACTCTTGCTGTCCAGGACGGCCACATCGCCGCCGATAGCATGCCATAGCGCTTGGCCCTGCTGCACCAGGCTAAGCGGATACTGGCCACTGGCCGCAGCAAAACAGAGAATACCGAGACAGATCCCGGCCGCCAGTGGGTATTTAATTCTGTCGTTCATGCGGAGCGCAGCAGATTGGCAGCCTGCTCTCCACTCAGCTCACTGTGGTAAAAATCGCGGTAGAAATCCTTAACCAATGCTTGCTTGGCCTGCTCATCAGCGCCGGATAAAAGCAGTCTAAGATAACTCATGCCCAGCAACCGGTTTATTCCCGGCGGTGAGTCAATCCAACCAAAGGGCTTGTTCGGCAACCAATAGACCCGCTGATTACGCACAGCCGCCAGCGTGCCCCAGACCGGGTCTTGACGAATATGGCGGATAAAGGCGGGATCCTGACTTATGATTAGCTCAGGCTCCCAGGCCATTAATTGCTCCAAAGAGACTTTGGCCAAGCCGCGGTAGTCACCGGCCTTGGCGACATTCTTAAGCCCAAGCTGCTCTATGGCTTCGGTATGAATGGAACCTGTAACTCCGGTTTCAAGCCCTGTCGCCCCGCGGCCGAAGTAAAAAGAGAGCGGCTCCCCCAAACTGCGGCCAAACTCTCTGGCATCACTGAGTATTTCTGCCGTACGCTTGGCAACAAAATCGGCTCGCTCGTTGACTCCCAATACCTGCCCCAATTTTCTCAGCTGTGCCGGAGTACCTGCGAGTGAGCCATCGAGCAGCAAAAACGGCACGCCGCTGATGCGTTCCACCTTTTGTGCCATCGACTGGTAGTTTTGGCTGAGGTTGCCATAGTCAACAACAAGATCGGCATCCAGAGTCATCAGCTTTTCCAACGAAAGACTGGCATTGCGGCCCACCAAACGGCCCAGTCTGGGCTTTTGCCACAGACTCGGAGCAAATCCATGCTGTTGTAACAAAGCCGGCTTGAGATGGGCGTAGCCGAGCAGTTTTTCCGGACTCAAGGCCAGCAACAGCAGATCAGCCGGCCCGCCGGCACTGACCACCCGCTTGATATCTTTAGCCTGTGGCAGCGACAATTGCCCATTTGGGGTCAACTCAGTTCCATTGGCCAGCATGGGCAAAAAGGCCAACAAGCCTAGACTTAAGCCGCCCTTAATAACACTCCTTCTATCCAATCTTGTTATCCTCACCGCCAATCGATATATACAAAAATATACAGCGCTGAAAATTACCTTTATCCACCCACTTTGGCAATGGATGGAGATCACAATTAAAAGATTTGCAACAGCGAACACTTAAAAACGCTATACAAGCGCGTGGAAGAAATAACTTAAAAGGCAGATAGTTATCTGGCAAACATAGACAAGGGTATCCGCACCGGCTCCTTTCTCGAACCAGTCAATAACACAATCAAATAATGGTCTTGCTGCTCAGGAATTATAAAGGCAGATCTGTGGCTTCATCCTATGTTCCCATAGATGCATTCGGGGCTGGTTGAGCATTATGGGTCAGGAGCGTGCAGACCTCAGTCGCCGCTCCGGCGCAGCATATAATTTATGTCGGCACACTAGCGTACCTTGATGAAATAGTCCGGCACTGCTGGCCTGCGCGGCGCAGTTCAAAGTTTACAGAATCAAGAGGGAGTCTGGGGATACGTCCTATACCTGCCAGTCTATTTCCGCTTGCTGCCACTGCTTGAGTTGCTGATTGATGGCCGAGAAATGGCCACAACCAAAGAAACCGCGATAGGCAGAAAGAGGTGAAGGATGCGGGCCGCTTAAGATCTTGTGCTGCGGCGCCTTGATAAGCTTGCCTTTCTTAATGGCATGACTGCCCCAAAGGACAAAAATAATCGGTTCTTCACGCTGATCCAGCAGCTGCAGTGCCCTGTCGGTGAAGGTTTCCCAGCCCGCTTTGGCATGGGAGTGCGCCTTGCCCTGTTCCACTGTCAGCACAGTGTTGAGCATCAAGACCCCTTGTTTGGCCCAGTTTACAAGATGGCCGTGATCCGGGATTGTGAATCCCGGGATGTCAGTCGCCAGTTCTTTGTACATATTGACCAGCGAAGGTGGCGCCTTCACCCCGGGTTTGACCGAGAAACACAGGCCATGGGCTTGCCCTGGGCCATGGTAAGGATCCTGACCGATAAGCACCACTCTCACCTTGTCCAGCGGTGTCAGTTCAAAGGCACTGAACACCTCGTTTTCAGGAGGAAAGATGGCCTTGCCGGCGGCGCGCTCTGCGGCGACAAACTCACTGAGTTGCTGAAAATAAGGGACCTGTTGTTCGGCGGCGATAAATGCCTGCCAGTCAGCGGAAAGCGCCATGGTGATAATCCTCTGCGTAAAAGAGGCCATAGCTTAAGAGTGCCGACTGCGGGATACAAGCGCCGAGCATAGACTCTGAGGCCTGTATTCGAAGGAACCCGAGTCAATTTTGCAAGCCAACCTTTTGAAGTGTAAGCCAAGATACCCCACGGACACAGACTTGAGTGACAGCAACTGCCGCAACGGTTGGAGCCACTTTTTACCCAAATGCCAAGAACTTTGCCCCAAGGCGCGGGGACTCAGATCTCAATCGTTCATTTTTTTCCTTGGCATAGCGTCTTTTTAGGTTAGAATCGGCCCTCAATCTTTGGCTTAGCAAGAGCGAATATAATATGTCAGATGCCAACAACCAAACCACCATATTCCAGTTAGCAGATCAGTTTATCGCCCTCGCCAATGAACTGACCCAGCAAGAAGGCGACGTCGGCAAGGTTGGCACCGCTCTGAGATTTGCTGCCGCCCGCTTCAACGCCTTTGAAGCCTCGATCAAGTCTGCCGATCTGGGCGCCGAAAAAGCCAATGCCCTGGAGTGGTTTACCGCCGAATATCGCGACATGTTGGATGACAACCTGGAAGATCACATTGCCAACCCTCCAGTAGTCAACAACGAAGAAACTACCGAAGCGGCCGATAGTGCCGTGCAGCAATTCAAGATCTAGGCTCCGTTTATTGCAGCTGCGGGGCCTGGTCCCCGCACTATTACACCATTCCGGCTTTCCCCTTCTCGGTCTCGTCAGCGCATCACAACCTCTGTTTCTTCCGCGACACTTTCAAAATTTATTTGAATATCTGCCAATTACAGGCATAAATACCAGAGTCATCAACAGGACTATTCTCGGTAACCGCGCATGATACGAGCATTGCAGGACTTGAAAATATTCAGCGAAACCGCCAGACAGGGCAACCTGTCGCGGGTGGCACAACAGCTTGATCTGACTCCAGCCGCCACCAGCGCTGCCATCAAGCGCCTTGAGGCCCAACTCAACACTGTGCTCTTTGTCCGCTCTACCCGCAGCCTGCGTCTGACTCAGGAAGGCGAAATCTTTCTGCAACACTGCAATGAAGCCCTGAATATTCTCGATAATGGCTTTCAGGCGATTCAACAAGGTCGGAGCCTGCTCAAGGGCAAGTTACAGTTGTCATTGCCATCGGATCTCGGCCGCAACCGCTTGCTGCCGATATTGGATGAATTTATGGAACGCCACCCACAGGTGAGTATCAGGGTGCAGATAAGCGATCGCCTGACGGATATCTATCGCCAACCCGTCGACCTAGTGATCCGCTACGGGCTGCCAGCCGACTCGGCGCTTATCGCCCTGCCGCTTTGTCGCCAAAATGACAGGGTGCTGTGCGCCTCGCCCGACTATATTGCCAGGTTCGGTGCGCCGGGCAGCCCGGAGGAACTGGCAAAACACAACTGCCTGTGCTTTATGCTGGCCGATGCGACTCACAGCAAGTGGCTTTTTCAGTCACAGTCGGGCCAAATCACTGTGCAGGTCAAAGGCGATAGAGTCGCCGATGATGGCGAGTTGGTACGGCGTTGGGCCGTGGCCGGCAAAGGCATAGCCTACAAGTCACGGCTCGATATCAGTGAAGAACTGAAAAATGGTCAACTACTACAACTCTGCCCCGAGTGGCGCGGTGAAGAAGCACCACTCAATATGCTCTGCGCCGACAGACGCCAGCTCAGTCCTTTGGTTATCGCCCTCAGGGAACATCTCGAGCAGGCATTGCAATCACAGCAGTGAATAGATCACCCGCCCGGCCAACAGGATAAGCACCAGGCCGCTAAGGCGGTCAATCAACTGTGCCTTCTCTCTCAGCTTGGGTAACACCTTGGGCTGAGACAACAGGAAGGCTATCAGAGTGTACCAGAGTCCATCCACCAGCATGGGGGTCAAGACTATGATGCCTCGCCCCAGCAGGCTGTCTGCGGCGGCGACAAACTGGCTGAACAAGGCCAGGAAAAACAGCAAAATTTTCGGGTTAAACAATGAAATGGCAATACCGTCACGGGCGGCTGTCAGCATGCTCGTCGGCTTGCCGGCACTAAGCTTTTGCTGCATTCCGCCCTTGGATTGCAGTGCCTGAATTCCAAGCCAGGCGAGATAAAGCGCCCCCAATAAGGCGATGCCATTAAACAGCAAAGGGGTGTGTTTCAACACCACAGCCAAACCCAGCAGAGTGATAAAGGCGTAAACACCTATCCCCAAAGAGTGTGCCCAGGCGCAGGTAATACCGCGACTGCGACCGCCACCCAAGGTGTGGCGCACCACCATGGCCAGGCTCGGCCCGGGTGACATGGCCCCCAAACACGAGATAGCCACCAGTCCCAACCAGTCACTCCAATTCATTGTTTCCCCTCGATGAAACCCACACCATTTAGCCCTGTTTTGTGGCCCACAAAAGACAAGTACCATCCGCAACAGGTTGGTCAATATACTCTATGAAGCCAGCGCTTTCGAGCCGCCAATTTTCAATTAGTTTTAAGGCTTGCTGACTATACTGGGCGCCCTTATAGCTCCCTACCCCCATTGAGGCCCGGATGATACTTACTCTCAGCATGCTGGCTCTGCTCAGCCTGATAGCAGTGATTGTGCTGCTGTTAATCAAAAAACGCCGCGGCGCCAAGATCCCCATGGCGGTGATCCTGGTGTTGGGAGGAATGGCTTTTTGTGTCGCCGCCGTGGTCAGTTTTGTGTATCGCGGCGAAGATTATGAGGCTTACCGGGAACTGCATTGGCAAACCTTAGACAGCCAGGCAATCCCGGCTCTGGTGGCCGAAGGCAAAACAGTCGTCATCGATGTGAGTGCCGATTGGTGCCTGATTTGCCAGGCCAACAAGGCCAATGTGCTCCATCGGGAGCAGATTGTCAGAGCGCTGGCCGAGCCGAATATTGTATTGATGCGCGGCGACCTCAGTAAGCCCAACCCGGCGGTATCCAACTATCTCAGCTCCCAGGGCGTTGCCGGAGTGCCTTATAACCGCATCCATGGCCCGGCCGTGCCCGAGGGAGTCGTGATGCCCAGCGTCCTGACGGTCAATGATCTGCTCAAGGTGCTGGCTCATGTTCAAGCCAGGCAGTAAGGCACGATATATCGTGCCTCTATACTGACAAGCCCCGTAAGCGGCTCTATACTGGCGCAGTCCTCAGTGCCGAAGGAGCCGCTCTTGTCTGACTCAAACAGCTTTTTACCCGAAAACCGCCTCTTGCTCAATGCCGTCAGTGAAGGCATTTATGGTTTTGATCTTAAAGGCAATGCCGTCTTTATCAACCCAGCTGCCGAGAAGATGACCGGCTGGAGCACCGCCGAACTCCTGGGGCGCAAGATCCATGACTTTCACCACCACAGCCATGCCGATGGCAGCGCCTATCCCCACGAAGATTGCCCCATCTATCAGACACTCAAAGATGGCAAAGCCAGAGAAATCACCACGGAAGTCTTCTGGCGCAAGGACGGCAGCTGCTTTCCCGTACACTATAGTTCCACCCCAGTGTGGCAGGATGGTAAGCTCAAGGGCGTAGTAGCGATATTTCGCGACATTAGCCTGCAAAAACAGACTGAGTTGTCGCTGCGTCAGGCGCTGGAACAGGTACAGGCGCTATCGGAACAGCTGGCCTCGGAAAACTCCTGGCTGCAGGCCGAGCTGGAAGACAAGACGGGCACCCAGGAGATTGCCGGTAACAGCCCGATGATCCAAACTCTGCTCAAACAGCTGCGCCTGGTGGCCAATACCGACAGTACCGTGTTGATCCAGGGGGAAAATGGCACCGGCAAGGAGCTGGTCGCCCGCCAGTTGCACCGACTCAGCAGCCGCAAAGACAAGCCGATGATCTCGGTCAACTGCGCCGCCTTCTCTGCCGGACTCTTGGAGAGCGAACTATTCGGCCATGAGAAAGGCGCCTTTACCGGTGCCAGTCAGCGGCGCAAGGGGCGCTTCGAACTGGCCCATAGAGGCACCCTGTTCCTCGACGAAGTGGCCGAGCTCAGTCTGGAGGCGCAATCCAAGCTGCTACGGGTCATTCAGGAGCAGGAGTTTGAACGCGTCGGCGGCAGCGACAGTATCAAGGTGGATATTCGACTGATCGCCGCCACTCACCACGATCTGCAGCAGCGGGTGGAGCAAGGTCTGTTCCGGATGGATCTCTTCTACCGACTCAATGTCTTTCCGCTCAAGGTCCCGGCACTGAGACAGCGGCGGGAAGATATTCCCGAGCTGGTGCAACAGCTGCTCAAGAGTCTGTCATTGAAACTGGGTAAACCGCTGGCGGGCGTTGATGGCGATAGTCTGCGGCGGATGATGCAATATCAATGGCCGGGAAATGTGCGTGAATTGCAAAACCTGCTGGAGCGGGAAGCCATCCTTGCCCGCGAGCCGATACTGCATCTCGCTCCCTTGCCCAGCGATACACAGCTGCCGACCGTGGGTCAGACTCTGGCCGAAGTGGAGGCGGCTCATATCAAGGCGACTCTGGATGCCTGTCACTGGCGAATATCCGGCCCAAGGGGCGCGGCCAGCAGTCTGGGGCTGCCTCCCAGCACCTTGAGATCCCGGATGCAAAAGCTGGGGATCTGCCGCCAAGGCAGTTAAAGCCATAACAGGGGATTCAAAGCGTAAAAAGTCACGACATATCGCCAACTCACGCTATGTCGTGAGTTGGGTTTCCTACATCTAAATAAACATTAGATATAAATCAACAAGTTAATCCTGTATTTGAACTGGCACGTCTCTTGCGATTGCCTAGCCGTATGTCAGTCGTCATTCAGGAAATAGCATGGTTCAACAGGCAAGACAGTCATCGGAAGCGATTCCGGTCACTTTTATCCCCTCCCCCCAAGATAAAAAGAGCAGCCACCAAGGCGGTAAAATCCACTTTCGTAGCCAACGCGGTTATTTTCAGCGTTGGCGCAGCGGCCTCAACGCCCTGTTGATAGCCCTGTTTCTGTTACTGCCCTTTATCGATTGGCAGGGGCGACAGGCCATCTGGTTCGATCTGGCCAATCAACAGTTTTACTTTTTTGGTGCTAGCCTCTGGCCCCAGGATTTTACCCTGTTGGCCTGGTTCTTTATCGCCGCCGCCTTTGCCCTGTTTTTTGTAACCCTGTTTTGGGGCCGGATCTGGTGTGGCTATCTCTGCCCGCAAACCGCCTGGACATTCGGCTTCGCCTGGGTAGAAGAGAAGCTCGAAGGCAGCCGTAACCAGAGGATCAAGCTGGACGCTTCGCCCATGAGCCTCAGCAAGGCCAGCAAACGCGGCGGCAAACACCTGCTGTGGATATTGATTTCACTGCTCACCGGCTGTGGCTTTATCGCCTACTTTGTACCGGCCAAGCAGTTGTATCCGGAGATTTTTACCTTCTCCGCCGGTTTTTTGGATAGCGCCTGGGTGTACTTTTTTGCCCTGTGTACCTATCTCAATGCCGGTTGGATGCGCGAACAGATGTGCCTGCATTGCTGCCCCTATTCAAGGTTCCAATCGGCCATGTTCGATTCCTTCACCAAGACAGTGACCTATGATGCCCAGCGGGGTGAAAGCCGCGGCCCAAGAAAGCGCAAACAAGCCACAGAGCTTGGCGACTGTGTCGATTGCAATCTCTGCGTCGAGGTGTGTCCCACCGGGATAGATATTCGTAACGGCCTGCAATATGAGTGCATCAACTGTGGCGCCTGCGTCGATGCCTGCGATCAGACCATGAGCAAGTTTGGCTATCGCCCCGGGCTCATCTCCTATACCAGTGAAGAGTCACTGACCGGGCAAACTCCACCACTGTGGCAACGCAAACGCTTTATTGGCTATGGTGCCGCCTTGTTAGCCATACTCTGCACCATGGGGCTGGATATCTACTCGCGGGATCCCATCACGCTCAATGTGATCCGCGACCGCCAGAGCCTGTACCGGGAAACCCTGGATGACGGCATAGAAAACAGCTATCTGCTGAAAATACGCAATAAAACCCAGCAGGATAAGCACTACCGGATAGAGATCAGCGGCGCCCTGCCCTATCAGTTGTCGACCAATAGCGTTCATATCGCCGCCGGCGAGCAGTATGAATTGCCGCTGACCCTGACTGTGCCTGTGGCGCAAATTGACAACAACCGCAGCAATCTGCTGTTTAAAGTGCTTGAGGCCGATGCGCCAGATAATAGCGTCAGCCAGAAGTCGGTATTTTTTGCCCCTTGAGTTGCCTCAGGGCGACGAAGTGTTTCACCCTGCTTCGTCGCCCGCTTTTTTATCCTCTACTCTGCTGGGCAATCAGCCCCTGCAGTATGCTTTTCACCTTGCTCTGCTGGTAGTCTCCCAGCAGAGAACCATCTTCGGTAAAGGCTTCGTGAGCCTTGGCAAGCGCCAACTGCTCGGGCAATACCAGCGCTCCCAGGTTGAACATCAGTTCGCGGACCGGGGTCAAGCCTCTGAGCCCCCCGAGAGCTCCCGGGCTTGCCGCCATCAAAGCCACCCATTTACCGGCAAATACATTGCCCGCGGGCTGAGTTGCCGGACGGGACAGCCAGTCGATGGCATTTTTCAATGCCGCAGTCATGGAACCATTATACTCGGGGCACACCAGCACCAGACAATCGCTCCGCAACAGCTTGCCCTTAAGTGCCACGGCAGCTTCGGGAGCGCCAAATTCGGCCTCTTCATCCTGATTGAGCAGAGGCATGGGAAAGGCATTCAGTGTCAGCACTTCAGGCTCCAGCCCCAGTCCAGCGGCCACTGTTGCGGCATAAAGGGCTAGGCGGGTGTTGAACGAACCTTTCCTCAGGCTACCGGAAATAAACTTTATCCGCAGTTTCTGCATGTTTTTATCCTTAATTACAGTCAATTAACCCACTTATTGCACAGGATTTTTCATCAGTCACCATTGCCTTGACCGCGCTTTGCCTCTAACCTGAACTCTGATCATTACTAAGCACTCCAAAAGGTGCAGAAAGTGTCGGGGGAAGCACGGGCCAAAGTTAATATCATGGCTGGATAAGTATTCAAAACCCAATAACAATAATAAATTCCAAAGGAAAAGGTGATGACAAGAGTGATACAGAATCAGGTATACGATAGCCAGACTCAGTTGGATTTTTCCCGCTACGACTCTCTTGCAGATATGATAGTCAGCAGTTGTGAGCGTTATGGCGACAAGAGCGCCTTTGCCTGCCTCGGCAAGGCCATCAGCTTCCGGGAACTGGAGAGGGATTCACGCGCCTTTGCCGCTTTCCTGCAGCACAATACCCAGTTGCAAGTCGGCGATCGCATCGCCATTCAACTGCCCAATATCAGCCAATTCGTTATTGCCGCCTATGGCGCTATTCGCGCAGGCCTGGTACTGGTAAATACCAACCCCTTGTATACCGAACGGGAATTGATCCATCAGTTCAAAGATTCAGGCGCCAAGGCGCTGGTGGTACTGTCAGATCTCTTGCCGATTCTGGCCAAGGTCGTTGCCAGCACCCCGATAGAAACTGTGATATCCACCCATCCGCTGGATCTTATCGAGCCACAAATTCAACCCAAGACCGGCCTGAAAAACCTCGAATTTACCAAAGTTCTTGAACAGGGGCGTCAGCTGGAATTCACCGAAGTAAAGCTGAAGCTGGACGATTTGGTGGCGCTGCAATACACGGGCGGTACCACAGGCCTTTCCAAGGGAGCTATGCTCAGCCACAAAAACCTGATTGCCAACGCCCTGCAATGTGAATCACGTATCGGCGCCAACCTGGTTCAGGGAGAAGAGATCTTCATCGCCCCGCTGCCCATCTATCATATTTACGCCTTCTTGGTGAATCTGGTGCTCTACTTCGAGCGAGGCGCCCTGACAGTACTCATTCCTAATCCGAGGGACATAGCCTCACTGATCAAGACCTTGGCCAAATATCCCTTTACCGGATTTGCCGGGCTCAACACCCTTTTTGTTGGCCTGTGCCACCAGCAAGCCTTCCGTGAACTGGACTTCTCTCATCTGAAGATCACCATTTCCGGCGGTACAGCCCTGACCGAAGCCGCGGCCAAACTCTGGCAACAAACCACTGGCTGTACCATATCCGAAGGCTATGGCCTGAGTGAGACTTCACCGGTTATCTCCCTCAACGCGCCGGGGCTGGAACGTCTGGGCAGCATAGGCAAGCCGGTTATCGAAACTCAGGTGCAAATTCTCGATGGCAATGACCAGCCCCTACCGCCGGGGCAAGCCGGTGAGCTGGCGGTGCGCGGCCCTCAGGTGATGAGTGGTTACTGGCAAAAGCCCGATGAAACTGCGGCTGTGATGACAGAGGATGGCTTCTTCAAGACTGGGGATATCGCCATTGAGAGCGAAGATGGCTATCACAGCATAGTGGATCGCAAGAAAGATCTGATTATCGTCTCCGGCTTCAATGTTTACCCCAATGAAGTCGAAAACGTATTGGCCCGCTGTGAATTGGTACTTGAATGTGCGGTTATCGGTGTTGAAGATGAGCGCAGCGGTGAAGCTGTCAAGGCGGTAATTGTACTCAAACCCGAGGCCGATGCCACCCAGGCTCAAGCAGCTATAGAGGCACACTGCCGGGCAGAGCTCGCGGCCTACAAGGTGCCAAAGGTGATAGAGTTTGTCGCCCAGTTGCCCAAGAGCACGGTCGGCAAGATACTCAGGCGTGCACTGCGCAAATAAGTCAGATAAAAATGCCGCTTAAAAGCGGCATTTTTATTACCAAAGTTTTTTACTTTCAGCGTGCTACTGACGGAAGAAGTCCAGCAAATGGCTGAGGGCACAGATGGCGTGCACTATCAAAAATCCGATAAAACCGTGAGCCAAATGTTTATGCCAACCACGCCAGAGCAGCGCATCACTGGAGCCTTGGGTCAAATACCAGAGCAGGCCGGTCAGGGCAACACCGAGCAGCAGTAACATCCCCAGCCCTTCTATCAGGCTGAACAGCCCCTTGCCACCGGCAACCGGTAACTTGCCTTTGAACAAGCCGCCGATATCGGCACCTATCTGGCGCCAATCGCCGATAAACAGGCTGAAATACTGACGCCAGCGGCCAGCAGTACAGTTACTCACAAGAAACGTCAGCGACAACGGCACACACAGTAACCCGAGATAAACATGGCTCAGATCCCAGAAGCCGGCACCGGCCCTGATGCTGCGGATCATCATCAAACTGCTGCTACCCAGCACCAGAAACAAACACAAGAGCATTAACAACAAGTGTTGATGGGCACTATAGAAGCGCCAAAGACGTTGCAACAGAGCCATTTCTGCCTCGCTTTAACCCGCTCTGGAGATCAGAGCCTGCGCCGCCAATTGCTCGGCAAATTCCTGCACCTTGTCCCAATTAGTGTATTCAATACAGGTATTGGGATCGGTCGGTCCCTTGGTGATCCACATGATGAAACGTATGATATTTCTGTCCATGGCTCCATAGCCCTGATAGTCAAGGTTGCCGCCAAATACGGCCAACTGCTTGGGCTTCCATTCAGTCTTGGCAAGAAACGCCTGCATGTAAGGGTTGGTTTCAGGAGTATTTTTTTCCGGCTTGCGCGCCACCAGACTCACAGAAAAGAAGCCATTGGCCTTGCTTTCCAGTTGCTGCTGATGTTGACGGATATAGTCGAACACGGCGGGATTGTGTTTGCCGTGTCGAATACTGGCTCCAATGGCGACCCGATCAAAATCGGCCAGATCCGGCGCATCATCTATCGCCGCCATGGTCACTTGCTGCCCCAAAGCGCCAAGTTGCTTTGCCATAACGTCACAGATCTTGCGGGTCTGACCATGCACGCTGGAATACAGCAGAAGAGTCTTGCTCACCTTAACCCCTAATAGTTCAATCTCTTAGTACTGATGTCATCTTAGGTGATCCATTAGCTCATTTACATGAAACAGATCACGGGCGAAGGGCGAAACGCTATCCAAGCCGCGGAAATACCGAGTAGTTCACAAAAAATAACCGCTGTGAGACCCTTTGAGTAACCGTCCCTCAAGGAGCCGTTATAACAGTGGAACCTTGGCGCTACAGCAGCTTTACAGCCGAATAATATTTTTCAACAAAGTTTTCTGGTTATCTCCAGGTTCAGGCATTAGCATAAGCTGATACTCTGCAGCCATTTTCTAAACAAGATGCAGCAACCAAGCCGCAATCCCCAGGCCTTGCTACTATGGATGACCTTTGTCATGTCCTTGGTATTTGCCGTCTGGCAGGCCCTGTTGAACAACTTTGTTGTTGAAAGAGCACAATTTACCGGCGCCGAAATAGGCATGCTGCAAAGCCTCAGGGAAGTTCCCGGTTTTCTGGCCTTTAGCGCCATTTTTGTGCTGCTGTTGATTAAAGAACAGGCCTTCGCTCTGTTGTCGCTGGCGCTGCTGTGTATTGGAGTGGGCATTACCGGTTTCTTTCCCCAGGTATTGGGACTCTACCTGACGACCGTTTTAATGTCAGTTGGCTTTCACTACTTTGAAACCATCAATCAATCCCTGACCCTGCAATGGGTCGACAAGTCCCAGACAGCCGGTTTTATGGGAAAGGCCATGTCATGGCGCGCTGCGGCCGCCCTGGGGGGGTATGGCAGCATCTGGTTGGTGATGACAGTCTTCAAGCTGGACTATGTCTGGATGTACAGCCTTATAGGGGCCTTGGGGCTTTTAATGGTGATCACCCTCTACTGCTATTTCCCCAGGTTCGATACCGGCGAAGTCCAGCACAAGAAAATCATCCTCAGAAAACGCTACTGGCTTTATTACTTGCTGACTTTTTTCTCGGGAGCCAGACGGCAAATATTTATGGTGTTCGCCGGCTTTATGATGGTGGAGAAGTTCGGTTACAGCGTCAGTGAGATAACGGCTCTGTTCCTGATCAACTATGTAGTCAACCTGCTGTTTGCCCCGGCCATAGGCCGCTTTATCGGCCGCATAGGAGAAAGGCACGCCCTGACCCTGGAATATATCGGCCTGGTGCTGCTATTTATCAGTTATGCCCTGGTGGAGGACGGCCACATGGCAGCGGCACTCTATGTGATAGACCACCTGCTGTTTGCCATGGCGATTGCCATCAAGACCTATTTCCAAAAAATTGCCGAGCCCAAAGACATTGCCGCCACCATGTCGGTCAGCTTTACCATCAATCATATCGCGGCCGTGGTGATCCCGGTATTGCTCGGAGTGCTCTGGCTCAGTTCACCTGCGGCAGTATTCTATATCGGTGCCGGACTCGCCGCCTGTTCGCTGTTGCTGGCACGCCTGGTGCCCAAAGATCCTGCCCCTGGGCGCGAACTCAGTTGGCACAAGACTCTCGTTGCAGAAACCCAACAGCAGGAAGCCGGCTGAACTACTGGACAACTAACTGAAAACTATGCATAAATAAGCACAGTTTTTGCTAGAAGATAATTAAGATGGCAGAGGAAAAACTCCCCAGAGAAATCGAAGAGCCAGGTCAGGCATCGGCCCGCAAGAAGGCACTGCGCCTCGGGCGCCTGCTGGGACTCGCCTCTGAGCAGGACTACAAACCCGCCAATGCCAGCGTCGCCGAGCGGGCCGCCTTTCGCATCGACAAACAGCAAGCCCAGTACCAACGTAACCTGGAAAACATCTATGCCATGGCACTGAGCTATACCCCATCCGACGTGACCGGGGTGGAGCTGGATCCCGACTGGGTACATCAATTCTTCCAAATGGCCGAGCAGATCCACAATCGCAAGATGCAGGATCTGTGGGCTCGGATCCTCTCCAGTGAAATCATCAATCCAGGCAACTTCAGCCTGCGTACCCTGGCAACCCTGAAACAGCTGACCTTGAGAGAGGCACACATACTGGAAAAAGCGCTGGGGATGGCGGTCAAGGTCAACAATGAAAGCCGACTCAAGCTTATCAGTGGTTACAGAGTCAGCGGCGGCATAGGCCAGTATTTTCGTAAACACAGCGCGGTCAACCTGGGGTTGTCGCAATTCGGCATGCCCTACTCAAGCATACTCACCCTGGTGGATGGCGGCATACTGCACAGAGGCGAGTTCGAGACCGGCATATTGGACAGCAAGAGCCCACTGCAACTGCAGATCCAGCAGCAACACCTGAAGCTGACCCCCAAATCAGGCCACCTGTTGTTCAGCTACTACCGCTTTACCCCTGTGGGCGATGAACTGGCACTCTTGGTGCGCCCAAGGGAAGACGAAGCCTATATCAAGGCGCTGAAGGCCTTGTTTACCAAAGACTTCAGCATTAGCTAGGCATCAACTGAGCCTCAGGCGCTGGCCTGTAATCGCGTCGATGGGATCACTTCCAAGGCAGAGAGGTAATCCAGCAATGCCTGCACCTGGGTATTGAGATCGCCCTTGCTGGTATCTATGGTCAACTCGGCGGCCAACGGCTCTTCGTAGGGCGCCGAAATCCCGGTAAAGTCTCGGATCTCCCCCTTACGCGCCTTCTGATACAAGCCCTTGGGATCGCGGGCCTCACACACAGCCAGCGGCGTGGAAACATGCACTTCGATAAAACGTCCCGCGGCAAACCGACAGCGAATGGCATCACGCTCGGCCCGGGTCGGCGAGATAAAGGCCGACAGTACCAGCAAACCGGCATCCACCATCAGGTGCGCCACTTCGCCCACTCTTCGCAGGTTTTCATCCCTATCGGCGGCGCTGAAGCCGAGATCTTTGCAAAGACCATGACGCACATTGTCGCCATCGAGCAGATAGGTATGAAACCCCGCCTCGAACAGTGCCCGCTCCAGGGCGCCTGCCAGGGTCGACTTGCCGGCGCCGGACAGCCCGGTGAACCAGAGCAGCACAGGTTGTTGGCCCTTCTGGGCTGCCCTTGCCGCCTGATCGACAGCATGCTGGTGCCAAACGATATCGGCATTGGGCTGGGTAGAATTCTTCATTGTCACTCCTTAAAGACCCGCATCAAAGGGGAACAGCATGGGCACCAGAAACAGAACTATCGCCGAGTAAAGCAGCGACAGCGGCAGCCCCAAGCGCACAAAATCAATAAAGCGGTAATTACCGGCGTTGAACACCATCAGATTGGTTTGGTAACCATAGGGCGAAATAAAGCTGGCGCTGGCACCAAACACCACAGCCAGAATAAAGGGCCGACTGTCGACCCCGAAGCTGGTCGCAATCGCATAGGCCACGGGAAAAGCCAAGGCCGCCGCCGCGTTGTTGGTAATGAGTTCGGTCAACAGCAAGGTCAGCAAATAAACCCCGACAAAGGCACCAAAGACCCCAAAGCCGGAAAAAGCGCCGAGCAGAGTATCGGCCATCCCTTTGGCCAAGCCGGTATCCAACATCAGCTTAGCCAGACTCAGGGCACTGCCGACAATCAACACCAGCTCCAGCGGGAACCGCCGTTTGAGCTCGCCCAGGGTCACAGCACCTATCGCCAGATAACTGAGCAGCAAGAGCACCAGCCCCTTGGCCAGCGGCAGCCAGCCCAGCAGACTGGCAGCTATGGTGAGCACAAAGCCCGCCAGCACCCACTGACTGCGGCGACTGTCCAGCCTGACACTCAGGTCCAGGCCGCTGACGGCGGCAAAGTCGGTACTGAGACGCGGATTACGGCCAAAGCCATCGCCCGGGGTCAACAGCAACACATCTCCGGCCTGCAGCACTATGTCGCCCAAGCCGCCCTTGAGTGGATGATGGCCACGGCGAATCGCCATTACGGCGGCATCAAACTGCTCCCGAAATCGCGAGGCCTTGAGTGACGATCCCACCAAAGCCGAAGACGGCGCCAGCACGGCTTCCACCAGATTCTGGCCCCTGGCCTGCTGCTTGCCGAACCACTCCAAACCATCGAATTGATGCAGCAACTCCACCGACTCCACCGCGCCGCTGAAGCGCAGCACATCCCCCGCAGCCAGCACGAGTTGCGGCGGCACAGGGCAGATGCGAATGCCGCTGCGCTCGAGCTCAGCCAGATAGAGCTTTTTCAGGGCCCTGAGTCTGTTGTCCTGCACGCTGCGGCCCACCAGGGTTGAGCCGGGCAACACTTTGGCTTCCAACAGATAGGGCAGACTTTCATCACCATGTTGCTCATCGCCATCGGGCAACAAGTGTGACAGCAACACCAAAAGCGCGATACCGGCCACCACCACGGCCAGGCCAATCAAGGAAAACTCAAAAAAGCCCAGGGGTTTCAGCCCGGCGTTTTCAACAAAGGAGTTCACTATCAGGTTGGTCGAGGTGCCAATCAGGGTCAGGGTGCCGCCCAAAATCGCCGCGTAGGATAAGGGCAGCAATAACTTGGCCGGTGCGTGCTGCTGATTGCGACGCACCACGCCAATCAGCGAGGCCACCACTGCGGTATTGTTGGTAAAAGATGACAGCAGCGCGGTGGAAAACCCCAGCTTGGCCATGGTCAGCCCCAAGGAGCCTGAGCCTATGACCTGGCTTAACCTGCCAAGCAATGGCGTCTTCTCCAGTGCCGTGGTTGCCAGCACCAGAAGCACCAGAGTCACCAGACTGGCGTTGGTAAAACTGCCCAGCAGCGACTCCAGTTCCAGCATACCCAAGAGGTAACTGAGCAGCGCCGCTATGGTAAACAGCATGGCCGGTGATGCCAGACCACTGACAAGTCCGGCCAGCAGCGCGAGCAGTATTAACCCCAGGATCCAGGTTTCAGACAATTCAGTCTCCCTGAGCGCGGATATCCAGCGCCTGCCAATGGGGGAAATGCTTGCGGATCAAGGCATTGAGTTCCAATTCAAACTCACTGAAATGGGTCGTTTTTTCAGTTTCCCCAAGCGCCTGCTGCACCATACCGGCACCGACTGTGACATTGCTGATACGATCGATAAAGATAAAACCGCCGGTATCGCGATTGTCACTATAGGCATCGAACACCAGGGCCTCGCTCAGCTCAAGTTCAACCAGGGCTATGGTGTTGAGGCTCAGCTCGGCAACACTATCCTGTGCCAGGGTATTCACATCTATGCTGTGCAATATGCGGCTGACACTGGCGGGCACCTTTTTGGTTCCCAGCTTGATGTTGTATTGCTTGCCGGGTGTCAGCGGCTGCTCGTGCATCCACACCACCTTGGCCAGCAGCCGGTTGGAAACGCCCACAGGGCTCGCCGCCGGTACTATCACATCGCCGCGGCTGATATCTATCTCATCATTCAGGGTCAGGGTCAGAGCCTGGCCGGCATAGCCCTGCTGCCGATCACCATCGAAGGTGACTATCGAGGCGATAGTCGACTCTTTCCCCGAAGGCAGCACCTTGATCCTCTGACCAACTTGCAGACTGCCGGAGGCCAAAGTACCGGCAAAACCGCGGAAATCCAGGTTGGGACGGCTGACATACTGCACCGGGAAGCGGGCATCGAAGGCGTGATTAAAGCCGGTCACAGGCGCACTCTCCAGCATGGCAAGCAGGGTTTCACCCTGATACCAAGGGGTGCGCGCCGAGCGGTTCACCAGGTTGTCGCCATCGAGTGCCGACAGCGGTACAAAGCGGATATCTTCCAGCTGCAACTGGCCGGCAAACGCCAGATAGTCGGCCTTGATCGCCTCGAAACGCTCCTCACTGAAATCCAGCAGATCCATCTTGTTGACGGCCACGATGAACTGCTTGATCCCCAAAAGAGAGCAGATAAAGCTGTGTCTGCGGGTCTGGGTCTGCACCCCGTAGCGACCGTCGATCAGGATAATCGCCAGATCGCAGTTGGAAGCGCCGGTCGCCATATTGCGGGTGTACTGCTCATGCCCGGGAGTGTCGGCAATGATGAATTTGCGCTTCTCGGTAGAGAAATAACGATAAGCCACATCTATAGTGATCCCCTGCTCGCGCTCGGCCTGCAGGCCATCCACCAGCAAGGCCAGATCCACGGCTTCGCCCGTGGTGCCATGGTTCTTGGAATCCTTGTGCAGTGCCGCCAGTTGATCTTCATAGATCTGGGCGCTGTCGTGCAGCAAACGGCCTATCAGTGTTGACTTGCCGTCATCCACGGAACCACAGGTCAGAAACTTCAAAAGCGATTTATGCTGCTGATTTTCAAGATATTGCTCTATACCCAGCTCATTGACTTGTTGTGCAACCGACATTAGAAATACCCCTCACGCTTTTTCTTTTCCATCGACCCGGACGAATCCCTGTCGATGACCCGTCCCTGACGCTCACTGGAGCGGGACAGCAACATCTCTTCGATAATCTCTGCCAGTGTCGCGGCACTGGACTCTATGGCGCCGGTCAGGGGATAACACCCCAAAGTGCGAAAACGCACCCGGCGATACTCGGGCACTTCGCCTTCATTGAGCGGCATCCGCTCGTCATCGACCATGATCAGGCTGCCATCGCGCTCCACCACAGGGCGCTGCTCGGCAAAATAGAGCGGCACTATGTCGATGTTTTCCTGATAGATGTATTGCCAGATATCCAACTCGGTCCAGTTGGAAAGCGGGAAGACCCTGATGCTCTCCCCCTTGTTGACCTGGCCGTTATAGGTGTGCCACAGCTCGGGGCGCTGATTTTTGGGATCCCAGCGGTGATGGCGATCGCGAAAGGAATAGACACGCTCCTTGGCGCGGGACTTCTCCTCGTCGCGGCGGGCGCCGCCAAAAGCGGCATCGAAACCGTATTTATCCAGGGCCTGTTTCAGGCCTTCGGTCTTCATCACGTCTGTGTGCTTGGCCGAGCCGAAGGTAAAGGGATTCATGCCCATCGCCAGGCCTTGCGGGTTCTTGTGCACCAGAAGCTCGAAGCCGTACTTCTTGGCCGCCTGATCGCGAAAACGTATCATCTCGCGAAACTTCCAGTCGGTATCCACATGCAGTAAGGGGAAAGGGATCTTGCCCGGATAAAAAGCCTTGCGCGCCAGATGCAACAGCACGGAAGAATCCTTGCCGATGGAATACAACATCACCGGGTTGTCAAATTCGGCGGCAACTTCGCGAAAGATCTGGATGCTCTCGGCTTCCAACTGTTCAAGGTGACTCAACACTGGCCCTGACATCTTATTTCTCCAATTGATTCAAAGTGCTGTAACAGCATCATGTTGTAGTTGCAGGCCATTGTTCGCCGCCTCGGGTTCAAACCAGCTGAGGCTGTCCGCCAGAGCGACTACTTCGCCTATGATCATCAGCGCCGGCATCACTACCCGCGAGTCCTGAGCCAGGGTTTGCAACTGCTCCAGAGTGCCGATAACACGCTGTTGCTGCCTAGTCGTGGCCTTGGAAACTATGGCCACCGGCGTCTGTGGGCTACGACCATGGGCAATCAGTTGTTGCTGAATAAGCCCGGCATTGAGGATCCCCATGTACACCACCAGGGTGTTGGCCGGGTTGGCGTAGCCTTGCCAATCCATGGGGCGGTTTTGCAGCTGGCAATGACCGGTAATAAAGCTGACCCCCTGGGCAAAATCCCTGTGGGTCAAGGGAATCCCCGCATAGGCGGCGGTACCGCTGGCGGCCGTGATGCCCGGCACCACTTCAAAGGCAACGCCGGCCTGCGCCAGAGTCTGCAACTCCTCGCCGCCGCGACCGAAGATAAAGGGATCGCCCCCCTTGAGTCTGACCACGGTTTGGCGGGTGAAGGCCTTGGTCAGCAACAAACGATTGATTTCACTCTGAGAAGCACTGTGCTCACCGGCCCGTTTGCCCACGGCAATGCGCTCGGCACCTTCGGGGATCAGCGCCAGGATCTCGGGACTGACCAAGGCATCGAACAGCACCACATCGGCGCGCTTAAGCAGGTGCCACGCCTTGACGGTCAATAGTTCTGGATCGCCGGGACCGGCTCCAAGCAGATAAACTTTGCCCTTGGCCCGCTTACCGGGCAGTGTCAGTAATTCCATGCGCTATTCCCCATCTTGCTGATGCAAGCAATATAGCGGCTACACATATTCCACTATAAATAGAGAATCATTAGTTGTTATTACTTTTAGATATATAAGAGGAAATCGCGGTAATGAAAAAGATATCTGGGACGGATAAATCTGTTAATAAAAAACATTACTTTTTACTTTCAATGAATTACGGAAATAGAGTCGAACCGGGTTGATGAAATTTTTTATTGTTTACTGCCGCATTTGGCACTAACTTATGGCAAAAAATTCTAGTTTAAGCTCAGTGACTACGACTCGGGATGGGAATGTGCAGGCTAAAGCCAGGATGTTACACTCTCAAGCCGAAACAATAGCCGGGCACCCATCAAGCCTCAGAGACAACAGGGAAGAATATGTATACCAAAATCCGTTCCAGCCTCAGCGGCCTGACCTTGGCCCTGGTCATATTACCGTCCAGCCAACTCTCTGCCGCCGAAGCCAATGGCCCTTCGCTGGTCGATCAAAGGGTGCAAGAGGAGCTGGAAACCTCAGAGCGACCCTTTGTTATCACCCCGCACAAGGTCAATTACATACTACCGGTCACCTATAATCCTTCGCCCAATATGGCCCCTTTTGAATCGAAAACGACTTCAGAAGATGAAACCTTGGATAAATATGAAGCCAAATTTCAAATAAGCTTCAAATTCCCGCTGATGTACAACGTGTTTGGCGACAATGGTCACCTGTTTTTCGCCTATACCAATCAATCCTGGTGGCAGGTGTACAACAAGGATATCTCCTCGCCGTTTCGGGAAACCAACCACGAGCCCGAACTCTTTATGTTGTTCAACAACGACTGGAAAATAGCCGGTTTCACCAACTCCTTCTGGGGCTTTGGTGCGGTGCATCAGTCCAATGGCAAGTCGGGCGACCTGTCCCGCAGTTGGAACCGTATTTATGGCACCATGGTGTTCGACAAAGGCCCAATCGCCCTGGCGGCCAAGGTGTGGTGGCGGATCCCGGAAAGCGAGAAAGACTATGAGGGAGATCCCCGCGGCGACGATAACCCGGATATCACAGATTACCTTGGCCACTTCGAGCTGACCGGCGTCTATGGCATAGACGACCACAGATTCAGCCTGATGTTGCGTAACAATCTTCAAAGTTCCAACCGCGGCGCGGTGGAGTTTACCTGGAGTTACCCCATACTCGGTAACCTGCGCCTATATGCACAATACTTCAATGGCTACGGCGAAAGCCTTATCGACTATAACGATCACAATCAGCGTATAGGTATAGGGGTCGCCATCAACGATATCCTGTAAGCTATCAAGGGCGAGCTTAATGATTGCCTCTGTGCCATTTATAGGCCCAGAGGCTGATATCAGGGAGAGATATGAAGCCGGGATTCCGTGAAATAGTTAGCTGCTTTATCCTGCTGTTGCTGATCTCCTGTCTGCAGTTGGGACGATTCCTGCTGCCTGAGCCTGCGAAAAAAGAGCTGCTTAGCCAAAGGCAGATGCAGGCCGACCTGACTGTGCTGCTCAAACAATTGCAGCAGCACTCGGCCTTTATGGTGCTGGATCCGAACATTGAATCCCGGCTCGAGAAACGGCTGCAACGGCTGAAACAGGAATACCGAGACAGCATAGCTATCAATCGTTTCACCGCCGAAGTCAATAAACTGCTGGGAGAGCTAAAAGACCCCGGAGTCAGGGTCAAGCAAGCTGCGCTGCCTTCCGGCGTCTTGCCCCTCAGGCTCAAGCCCATGGAAGACAAATGGCTGGCGCTCAATGACAAGGACGAGCCCCTTCAAAGTGATACACCTTTTATCAGCCATATCGATGGCCTGCCCATCAGCCATTGGCAGAAGATTGCCAATCACTTTTTGCCGCCGGAGCAGCGAAATAACGTACCTATGCAGATACCTTGGCTGCAACAGCTGGATCTTCTGCGGCGGGAGATGGGGCTTAGAGTCAAAGATGAGGTACTACTGACGCTCTATGGGGCCGATCTCCAGCCACAAAATATAGAGATAAAAGTACCGCTGCAATTTCTCAGTGCTCCTCTGTCTATTCTGGCCAGTTGGCAACAATTGGCGCCTGACACAGCCCTGTTTACCTTGACGGATCTCAACGCCATAGAGACAGACCCTCAGCTGCAACAAGATCTGCTGCGCGCGATGAGTAATCACACCCTGGTGCTGGATCTGCGCCACGCCAACGGATTCAGCGACAGCCTGCTGCAGTTTCTCGGCAACTATCAAGATGGACTCAGCAGCCAACCACTGGGCTATAGCCGCTACCGCCGCTCACCGCAGCTACGGCGCGACTTTCTGCAGCCACTGCACTTTGAACCGCTCACTCAATTCGCACCGTTTCCGCCGGTACAGGCCGCACTGGACAATCAGCCACAGCCCAACCTGAGTCACTGGTATGCCCGACCGCTCCCAAAACTGACTGCAGCGCCCGTGCCTGAGTCCGGGCGCCTGGTCCTGCTTATCGGCCCGGACTGTCGTCAGGAGTGTGAATGGATTGCCTATGCCGCCAAACGCTGGCGCAGGGCGTTGTTGGTGGGCGAACCGACCCGCGGCGATCTGGGGCGTTTACATCATTTCACCCTGCCGGCCAGCGGCCTTAAACTGAGTATCAGCGCCTCGCTTGGCTATGACGGTTATGGTCAGTTGCTTTCCGGAGTCGGCACAGAACCGGACCTGTTGCTACCTACAGATGCCCCCTTGCAATGGCAGGGATTACTGTCACTCATCTCCCCGGAGCAGCGTTTGCGAAAGTCTAAGGATGCTCAATCAGAACTCATGGAACCCAAGACTCAATTAAGCTCGACTACGCCCAGCTCAACTGCTCGGTAGCCCCTCTCCGGCATCTTATTTTCAATAGTTGACTCATTCAAAAAGTCACTTGATGAAAACCTTAGTTAGTAGAGACACAGATGAAGTTGAAGTTTGGAACAAACAATTCCCGGATAGCCCCATGAAAGGGTAAGTGGGCTATCCGGGACACGGAGAGTGCTTTGAAGCTGCGCCAGCAAGCCAATCAAAGCTCGGGGGTCACTCGCGACCGACTGCTGAAAAAACCTGGGCAACCGATGCCATAAAGGCGAGCCGTCTTGATGTGTATTGCCGACTGCACTGCCTGCCGCTAAGCCGATGTTTCATAAAAACACCCGATACAGAATGACATATCACACTTCCCCCAGCGGGAACTATGGATTATAAACCAGAAAACCGCCCTGTGCATAACCCTGTGAACAAATATGTACTAAAGTATAACCCTCAACGGTTAGAAGACCGTAACAATAGGAATCCTCAAGGTTAACTTTCCAAGATGACCACAAGATGACAAGCCGGACAACTTGTCCACAGACAGAAAAAGGCCGCTGATGACAGCGGCCCCAAAATCAGATCTCATAGTGCAATCCGCACTCGCGTTTTAACCCGTTGAAACGTGTCTCTTCTTCCGTCATCCCCAGCTCCAGGGGCTTGCTCGAATGGCTATCACCCACAGAGACATAACCCTGCTCCCAGAGGGGATGATAGGGCAAGTCATAGCACTTGAGATACTCATGCACCTGTTTGTTGCTCCACTCGATAATCGGCAGCATCTTGTAGCGCTTGCCGTGGATAGCCAAAATCGGCAACGCCTCCCGGGTCGATGCCTGGGAACGGCGCAAACCGGCAAACCAGGTGCCGACATCCAGCTCAGCCAGTGCCCGCTGCATCGGCTCTACCTTATTGATGCGGTTGTATTGCTCCAGCCCTTCAAGCCCCTGCTGCCACAGCTTACCGAATCTGGCCTCCTGCCAGGCGGCGCTCGTCTCGGCCCGATAGACTTTGAGATTGAGTCCGAGCCGCTCTGTCAGTTGATCGATAAAGCGGTAGGTCTCGGGAAACAGGTAGCCGGTGTCGGTCAAAATCACTTGTGTGCCTTGCTGCACCGAGTTCACCAGATGCAGCATCACTGCCGCCTGAATACCAAAGCTGGACGACAGGGCATGACTTCCGGGCAGATAGGCCAGGGCCCATTGGATCCGCTCCTCAGCGCTCAATCCGCCAAGATAGCCATTGATGGCAGCGAGGGCACTTTGCTGCTCAGAGGTCGGCGCATCCAGCAAGGCCAGCAGCGCCTCGGCGCTGTGCAATAAACTTGTGGTATCAGCCATGAAAGTCCCTCGCTGCGTCCAATACAGGTTTTACTATTCCGGCGCGCACCGTGAAATCACCGAAGCTCTCGCCGATTTCGCGCTCGGCGGCATAGCGACCAAACAGGGCATCGAGCTCGCTGAGGATCTCGGCTTCCTGAATATTTTCACGGTACATCTTGTTCAATCGGGTGCCTTCGAAGCTGGCGCCCAGATACATGTTGTAGCGCCCAGGGGCCTTGCCCACAAAACCGATCTCGGCGGCAAAGGGGCGGGCACAACCGTTGGGACAGCCCGTCATACGCACGACTATCGCCTGCTCACCTATGGCGTGCTTGGCCTGCAGCGCATCCACATGATCGATAAACTCGGGGAAATAACGCTCGGCTTCGGCCATGGCCAGGGCGCAGGTCGGCAGCGCCACACAGGCGATAGAATGGCCACGGGTTGCGGTGATCACCTGCCCCATCAGACCATACTTACGTGCCAGTGCTTCGATTTCAGCCTTATCCTCATCCGCCACTTTGGCGATGATAATGTTCTGGTTGGAAGTCATCCGAAAATCGCCCTTATGTATTTTAGCGATTTCCCGAAGCCCGGTCTGCAACAACTTACCCTGGGTATCTTTCACCCGGCCACCTTCGATAAACAGGGTCAGGTGCCAGTGGTTGTCTATGCCTTTAACCCAGCCGTATCTGTCACCGCGATCGCCAATGACCACATCACGCTTGGGGGCGAACTTAACCCCGGCGCGCTTCTCAACCTCGGCCTTAAAGGCCTCAAAGCCGTGATCCACTATGGTGTATTTGAGACGGGAGCGTTTACGATTGCTGCGGTTACCCCAATCGCGCTGCACTGTCATCACGGCCTCGGCAAACTTAATGGTGTCTTCGGCCTTGATAAAACCAAGGTCATCGGCCAGCCGCGGGAAGGTTTCCACTTCGCCATGGGTCGAGCCCATACCGCCACCGGCCACCAGATTGAAGCCCACCAGCTCGCCCTCTTGCGCCACGGCAATAAAACCCAGGTCATTGGTGTAAACATCCACATCGTTGTCCGGTGGCACAGCTACCGCCATCTTGAACTTACGCGGCAGGTAGGTCTTGCCGTATACAGGCTCGACCGCAGCCGACTGCTCATCTTCTGTGCTGAGCAGCTTCTCCTCGTCGAGCCAAATTTCGGCATAGGCACGGGTGTGCGGCAGCAGATGATCCGACAATTTCTTGGCCCAGAAATAAGCCTGCTGATGCAGCTTGGACTCTACCGGGTTGGGGTTACACATGACGTTGCGGTTCACATCACCACAGGCGGCAATCGAGTCCAGCGCTTCCCTGTCCAGCCCCTGAATAATGGTTTTCAGGTTGCGCTTGGGGATGCCGTGGTACTGGAATGTCTGCCGGGTCGTCAAACGTATGCTGTTGGAGCTGGTCAGCTCCGAAGCTATCTTGTCCACACCCAGCCACTGCTCTGGAGTACAGACACCACCCGGCACCCGGGCCCGCAGCATAAAGCTGTACAGCGGCTCGAGCTTTTGCTCCTTACGTTCGTTGCGCAGATCCCTGTCGTCCTGCTGATAGAAACCGTGAAACTTGATCAACTGTTGATCGTCGTCGCTGAAGGCGCCTGTCACTTCCGTGCCCAGACCCTCGCGTATGGTGCCGCGCAGATAGTCACTGTCGGTCTTGATATGCTCGTTGGCGGATAATTTCTGCTCACTCATGGCCTTATCTCTTTATTCCTAGGTTCTTCAGCTCAGTAGACATCTTTCTGGTAACGCTTGGCGCTGCGCAGTTGATCGAGAAACACTTCGGCGGCCTCGCTCGTCAAACCGCCTTGCTCCATGGCCACTTCAAGCAGTGCCTGGTGTACATCTTTGGCCATTCGCTCGGCATCGCCGCACAGGTAGATATGAGCCCCGCGCTCAAGCCACTGCCACAGCTCTTTGGCCTGTTGTTTAATCTTGTGCTGAACATAGACTTTCTCCGCTTGATCCCGGGAGAAGGCCAGCGAGATCCGGCTCAGGGCGCCGCTCTTGAGGTACTGTTGCCACTCGGTCTGATAGAGAAAATCCTGCTCGAAATGGGGATTACCGAAGAACAGCCAGCTGTCGCCGGCCACGCCCTCGGCCACTCTTTGCTGCATGAAGGCCCGAAATGGCGCGACACCGGTTCCCGGCCCTATCATGATCACTGGCGTCTGTGGGTCTTCGGGCAGGCGGAAGTGCTTGTTGGGTTCCACATACACCCGCACCTGAGCCCCCTCCTCGGCCCGGGCCAGGAAGTGAGAAGCGGCGCCGAAACGGCGTTGACCGTCACGTTCCTCTTCCACCAGCGCCACTGTGAGATGCACTTCAGACTCCACTTCACTCTGACTCGAAGCGATGGAGTAAAGCCTTGGGGTAATAGGGCGCAGCTTGTCCAACAGAGTCTGGGCAGAATCCAGCTTGGCACCATTGAGAGGGTAGCGTTTCACCAGGTCTACCAGTTGGTGGCTGAGAATAAACTGCCGGGTCTGCTCCTTGTCTTGACTGATAGTGAGCAGCTCGTCGCTCTGTACGGTTTCGGCCCAAAACTGCACCAGACCGGGGTAGAGTTGGGTCAGCTCTTTGTGCTCAATCAGAGCATCACGCAGCTCCACAGACTCGGTGCCAAGCTGAACCCGGGTATCCGGCGCCAGCGACAGCGCCTCGAGAATTTCGGCCACCAGAGCCTCATCGTTATGGAAATAGACCCCCAGCGCATCACCCGCCTGATAGCTGATGGACGACTCGCCCAAATCGATTTCCAGATGACGGATATCCTTGAGTGAATCCCGGCCCGTTAGTTTCTGGCTGACTATCACTTCGGCGCTGTAGGGGTTTTGCTTGTCATATTCCTGGCCGATATTGCCATTGATACCTGCATTGATGGACACCACATTGGTCGCTGCGCCATCGGCCGCCTGCAGCAGAGGCTTAACCTGCTCAAGCAGCTCGGTTTGCCAGCTGTCACTCTGTAACTGATAGTCCACATCACAGTCCACTCTGGGCAGTAAAGGCTTGGCCCCGAGGGCACTCAGGCGGGCATCGAAGTCTTTACCTGTCTGACAGAAAAACTCATAGGAGGAATCCCCCAGCGAGAGAACCGCATACTGAAGCTTATCCAGCTTGGGGGCGCGTTTGGAGCCGAGAAACTTGTGCAGCTCAATGGCATCATCGGGAGCTTCACCTTCACCATGGGTACTCACCACGGCCACCAGCAGGGTTTCCTGCTTGAGATTACGGACATTGTATTCGCCCATAGATGCCAGGTTAACGCCATAGCCCAGACTCTGGGCCTTGGTGGCCAACGCCTTGGCGATACCCCGGCCATTGCCCGTCTGACTGCCATAGAGTATGGTCAGAGTTTGCCCGCTCTGGTTTTGGGGGGAAGCGCCCTCCTGCCCCTGAGCGCTGGCGGCCAGATAACCACTGACCCATGCCAGCTGCAGCGGGCTGAGCTCGGCGGTGAGTTGTTTAAGCTTATCCACTTGTGGTGCTGAGAGTGGCGAAGCCAGTGAAGAGAGTTGTTTCAGTAACATTGAGACGGCCCGGTGACAGAGTAATGTCAGCAGCTTAGCCCCACTATCGAAAAGCAAAAAAGAATAATATTTAATTTTTTATATCAATAAGGAATATGCATGGTATAAAAATTAAGCTACAAAAGTGTGGCCTGGCGCAAAGAATTTGCTCTGACCAGTGGAGAAACACACCACATGAAGAATATGAGCTTGTTTCCATTGAAAGACTTGCGACAATGCCAAAAGCACGCTAGGTGCCATGAAAGGAATATCTGTACCCCACACCCAGGATTTCATTCATGAGCGGGCTTGGTTCCTGAAAACATTTCAGGAAGTCCCCAATGGAAAGGGAAAGACCAGTCCCCCGAGTCCAGGTCAACAGACTTGCATTCTTTCACTCTGCCAGCGGAGTTTTGGCGGGGTGAATTTTGTTTATCAACCATCAGGGAATAGTCATGCAGATTGGAATACCGAGAGAGAGTCTCGCCGGTGAAACCCGGGTCGCTGCGACCCCGGCAACGGTAGAGCAACTTAAAAAACTCGGCTTTGAAGTGGCAGTGGAAGCAGGCGCGGGTGCGCTGTCCAGCTTCAGTGATGCCGCCTTCGAAGCCGCCGGTGCCAGTGTGGTACCGAATGTATGGCAGGCCGACTTGATCTTTAAGGTCAACGCGCCAACAGAAGATGAAATCAGCCAAATCAAAGATGGAGCCACCCTGGTAAGTTTTATCTGGCCGGCCCAAAATCCTGAATTGGTGGAAAAGTTGTCACAGCGCAACATCAATGTGATGGCGATGGACATGGTGCCGCGGATCTCCCGTGCCCAGTCCCTCGACGCCCTCTCATCCATGGCCAATATCGGCGGTTATCGCGCCGTGGTGGAAGCTGCCCATGAGTTTGGCCGTTTCTTTACCGGCCAAATTACTGCCGCGGGTAAAGTCCCACCGGCCAAGGTGCTGGTGATAGGTGCCGGGGTTGCCGGTCTTGCCGCCATTGGTGCCGCCGGTTCATTGGGCGCCATAGTGCGCGCCTTCGATACCCGTCTGGAAGTGGCCGAACAGATCGAATCCATGGGCGGTGAATTCCTCAAATTGGACTTCGGCGGGGAAGACGGCTCTTCCAGCGATGGCTATGCCAAAGTGATGTCTGATGAATTCATCAAGGCTGAAATGGCGCTGTTCGCCGAGCAAGCCAAGGAAGTGGATATCATCATCACCACAGCACTGATTCCAGGCAAACCTGCGCCCAAGCTCATCACCAAAGAGATGGTCGACTCCATGAAGCCGGGCTCAGTAATAGTGGACCTGGCGGCCGCTACCGGTGGCAACTGCGAATACACCCAAAGCGGCGAACTCTTTGTGACCGACAATGGCGTTAAAGTCATAGGTTACACAGATCTGCCAGGGCGTTTGCCGGCACAGTCATCCCAGCTTTACGGCACCAACCTGGTGAACCTGATGAAGCTGATGTGCAAGGAGAAAGACGGCAACGCCAGCATAGACTTCGAAGACGTGGTGATGCGCAACATGACGGTCGTCAAGGCAGGTGAAGTCACCTTCCCGCCGCCACAGATCTCAGTGACCGCAGCGCCCAAAAAACCGGCTGCCAAAGTCGAGCCGAAAAAGGCTGAAGAGAAAGCGCCATCCAAGCTCAAGTATATTTTGGGTGCTCTGGGTGTGGCCGCGTTCGGCGCCGTGGCCTCGGTGGCTCCGGCTGAGTTCCTGTCGCACTTTACTGTATTCGTGCTCGCCTGTGTGGTGGGTTACTACGTGGTTTGGAACGTGACTCATGCGCTGCATACGCCATTGATGTCAGTCACCAACGCTATTTCCGGCATTATTGTGGTAGGTGCACTGCTGCAGGTTGGCCAGGGCTCGGCCCTGATGACCGCACTGGCATTTATCGCCGTGCTGATTGCCAGTATCAACATCTTTGGTGGCTTTACCGTCACCCAGCGCATGCTGAAGATGTTCCGTAAGGATTAAGGGGGTATATCGTGTCTCAAGGACTGGTAACAGCAGCCTATATCATAGCGGCCCTGTTCTTCATCTTAAGCCTCGCCGGCTTATCGAAGCAGGAGTCTGCAAAAAATGGAAACCTGTTTGGGGTTATAGGGATGTCGATCGCTTTGATCGCTACCATACTGAATCCCGAAACCAATGGGGTTCACTGGATCATTCTCGCCATGGTGATAGGCGGTGCCATAGGTATTCGTCTGGCGCTCAAGGTTGAGATGACAGAGATGCCTGAGCTGGTCGCCATTCTCCACAGCTTTGTGGGTATGGCCGCCGTATTGGTAGGTTTCAACTCTTTCCTCGGCCTGCACCCACAGGCGATGAACGAAGTGATAGTCACTGTCGGTAATGACCTTAATGCCACTCTGGAAGCCGCCAGGGCAGCCATAGAGCAAGCCGCCGCCTCGGCATCGCATGAGCCCATGACTGGCGCCATGCTCAACATCCACCTGGTGGAAGTCTTCTTGGGGATCTTCATCGGTGCCGTGACCTTCACCGGCTCTGTGGTGGCATTCGGCAAACTCAGAGGCATTATCTCCTCCAAGCCGATGATGTTGCCTCATCGCCACAAGCTCAACCTGCTGGCGGTAGTGGTATCCCTGCTGCTGATGATTTACTTCGTCAACGTAGGTGGCAGCATCTGGCCTCTGCTGATCATGACACTGATAGCCTTTGCCTTTGGCTGGCACCTGGTAGCCAGCATAGGCGGCGCCGACATGCCGGTTGTGGTATCCATGCTCAACTCCTACTCTGGCTGGGCGGCCGCAGCGGCGGGCTTTATGTTGTCCAACGACCTGCTGATCGTCACAGGTGCCCTGGTAGGTTCTTCCGGTGCCATCCTGTCTTACATCATGTGTAAGGCGATGAACCGTTCCTTTATCTCTGTAATTGCCGGCGGTTTCGGTACCGATGGCGCCGTTTCCAGCGGTGATGAAGAGATGGGCGAATACCGTGAAACCACGGCCGAAGAGGTAGCCGAGCTGCTGAAAAACTCCAGCTCAGTGATCATCACCCCCGGATACGGCATGGCGGTGGCCCAGGCACAGTATCCCGTGGCCGAGATCACCCAGAAACTGCGTAATCTGGGAGTGAAAGTGCGCTTCGGTATCCACCCGGTTGCCGGGCGTCTGCCGGGCCATATGAACGTGCTGTTGGCCGAGGCCAAAGTGCCTTATGACATAGTGCTGGAGATGGACGAGATCAATGATGATTTCGAAGACACAGATACAGTACTGGTGATAGGTGCCAACGATACGGTTAACCCGGCGGCCACTGAAGATCCTTCCAGCCCAATCGCCGGCATGCCGGTACTGGAAGTGTGGAAGGCCCGCAACGTCATCGGCTTCAAACGCTCGATGAACACAGGTTATGCCGGGGTGCAGAACCCACTGTTCTTCAAAGACAACACCCAAATGTTGTTCGGCGATGCCAAGGCCAGCGTAGAAGCGATTTTGAAATCACTCTAAGTAGCCTATCGCAGTAACAGCATGAGTAATAGAGGGAGCCTGATGGCTCCCTCTTCTTTTGCCTGCTCTTTACAGGTTTGAGCACTCAGGCCGCTATCTCCTGCCCCCAAGCTGTCTTTAGGGAAGGTGCGAATAAGTCCTCGTGGCACAGAGGGGAGATTCACAAAGATAAACTCAGCTTTGGAGAATGGTATTAAAAGCAATCTGGCAATGCGGCATCACTATGCCGAAACAACTACCATGCCCACCTGCACCTCTTTATCTTTCTTGCCAAGCTCCGTCAGGGTTCGCTCAACGGCGTTTTCGGCGGCTTCTTGCGCCATGAGATAAGAAGTGCATCCCTGCCACTAAGACCGGCTTTAGTGGTCTTTAGCCCACCGAATCTCCGCCCGTTCACTGTTCAATTTATGGACAATCAAATCATTGACCCTGCAAATTAGGTCTGTTAGATATACTCAGATTAAAAAATGCAAAGGAGATGTGAAATGAGTATACGGATCTTACTTGCAATTCTGTTATTGGGGTGTTGCTCTCAAAACGCGATTGCGAAACCAGAAAGCGATGTGCAAAAAAAAGTAGAAGCTCACGCTCAGTACTTTGGTTTTCAAAGTCCAGAGGCTTACTTGCACTTTTCAGCTGAATTAAATCAGCTGATGTCCGGGAAGAAAACCCTAGGAGAACCTCTTTTAAAAACGACTACTTACATCAACTCTTTGGGGGCTGGAACTACTTATTCTACACTTTCTGTTGAGCAAAAGAGTGAACTCTTTGCTTTGATAAAAGCACGTAGGCTAAAAATGGCTCAAAGTCTTGGTATTCCAGAGTCTTCAATGGATAGACTTATCACTCAATATGCAACCTACTCTAGGCTGAATGCAAAGTTGCATAACATTGCTCTGGATAAGGTGTTTCAAACCACATCAGGTGAAGATGATGAAATTGAGCGGATAGAAGTCGAGGGACGTCTACTACAAAGTTGGGGAGGCTATGACTCACTCATGATGTACGTAGGAATCACCGAGATGGCAATGCAATCGAGTATTTCCCAATACACTCCTTTCGTTGTTCGTTTTACCTCAAGAGAGTCTGAACAAACTTTTATGTATAATAATTATTCTGGGTCATGGAGTATCTCAAACGAAACTCCGTGTATACAAGATAGTTGCCAAGGGTATCCTGTTCTAAATCCTTAACTAAAAGGATTGCAAAAAAGCCCCAGTAGAATTAATTACAGGGGCTTTTTTGTACTTAGAATTTCACCTGGAGGAACCAGTCAGAAGTTGTCTTAGTTACTCTAGTGCGAGCCTTCGGCTCTCCCTCCGCTGCAATAACTTTACCTTGCACTTGGTGACCTTCCCTGAGGGGAAATTCACAAGGATAAGCACTGCCTTGAGAATGGCATTAAACGTAATCTGGCAATGTGGTATCACTATGCCATTACTGTGAACAAAACGGTACGATTCACAGCCACTCTGGGATAGAACAACCGCTTGTTGGTCCATTTCCCCCTCCAAAAGTTGGTGTGGAAGCCCCCCCCCCCGATTAAAGCTCACGCACACTCAGTGCCCCAGCTTGGCCTGCTCAATAAGCAGGGCCGCTGGTATAGCCGCCCTGCTTAGTTTTAGCCGTTAACCACCGAGGATCCGTTTCCACCAAGGCAAAGGTTCACCGCAGTTGGGCGCCGGATGATAACTATCGGCCAGCGCAGGAACCGCCACCACATTACGGCAATCGGCTTGTTTCGCCGCACCTGTATCCCGGTCGAAATAGCCCTGCACCACACCGTTGACCGGCGGCAATCTCAGCCCCAGCGGCGGCCGCTCGGCGAGGAAACGTTGATAAACAGTCATGGCACCACTGCTGCCATAGAACTGGGTCTTGCCGTTGTCATCACGGCCAACCCAAACGGCGGCAACGTTACGCTCGTCAAATCCGGCAAACCAGGAATCGCGGCGGTCGTTGCTGGTGCCCGTCTTGCCCGCCAGCATCACTCCGGGGAAGGCCGCCCCAAGACGCGAAGCCGTGCCGGACTCCACCACCTTGGTCATGGCGTACTGCACCAGATAGTTGGCCGCAGGCGTTATCGCCTCATGGCGTGGCATACTGGCCACAGGCAGGGGCTGGTTGTCGCTGTCCAGCACGGCAGTCACCGCATTGAGCTTTCGATAACGACCTCCGTCCGCCAGGGTCTGATATACCTGCGCCACCATCAAGGGGGAACCGTTCACGGCGCCGAGCAACATGGAAGGATAAGCCGATACAGCTTCATTCCAACCGGCCTCTTTTAGCGTCGCGGCTACGGCATCGACGCCAACCATCATGCCCAGATTCACGGTCGGCACGTTCATCGATTTCTTGAACGCCGTCAACAGCGGCACCTGGCCGCGGAACTTGCGATCCACATTCTGGGGCGACCAGGTCTTGCCCTGCTCATTCTTGAGGGTAATGGCCTCATCTTTGAGGGGGCTGGCGAGATTGAACTTACTGCCCTGTGCCAGCGCCGTGGCATAAACAAACGGCTTAACCAGTGAACCTATGGGACGGCGAATTTCCACCGCCCGGTTGAAACCCTCGTAGCCCGGCACCTTATCGCCCACCATGGCGGCTATCCCGGCGCTGTACTTGTCGGTCACCACCATGCCCACCTGCACCTCTTTATCTTTCTTGCCAAGCTCCTTCAGGGTTCGCTCAACGGCGTTTTCGGCGGCTTCCTGCGCCATGGGATCCAAAGTGGTATAGACCTTGACGCCGGACTGCTTCAGCAGCGCCGCACCATAGCGGTCCTTGAGTTCCTGTTTAACCACGGCAAAGAAGGCCGGCAGTTTCTGGTGCACCGGCTTGTCCGAGCGCCTTAATCCCAGCGGCGACTCCGCTGCCGCCTTGTATTGGTCGACAGAAATTTTGCTGCCTTCCATCAACAGCCTGAGCACCAGATCGCGCCGCTCCTGAGCCCTGTCAGGATAGCGCCAAGGGTTGTAGTAGGATGGCCCCTTGATAGCGGCGACCAGGAAGGCTTGCTGTGCCAGGGTCAGCTCTCCGACCGGGCGGCCAAAATAGAATTGCGATGCCAGCCCCATGCCATGCACGGCTCTGGATTTGTCCTGCCCCATGTAGACCTCATTGAGATAGGCCTCGAGAATTTCATCCTTGCTGTAACGAAAATCGATAATCAGCGCCATCAAGGCCTCCCTGGCCTTACGGATTAAGGAGCGCTCGCTGGAGAGGAAGAAGTTCTTCGCCAGCTGCTGGGTCAGGGTTGAGCCGCCCTGTACCGTGCGACCGGCACTGATATTGACCAGCAGGGCACGGGCGATGGCAAAGGGATTCACCCCGTGGTGCTCATAGAAGCTGCGGTCTTCCACCAAAATAAGCGCTTCGACTATGTGTTCGGGGATCTGTTCGGTTGGTACAAATAGCCTGTCCTCACCATCACCGGCGATGATCCTGTCCAGCAGCACAGGTTCGAGATGAAACACCGCCAGTTGACGTTTGTCGCTCATGCGCGCCACCGAAGTGACGCCGTTGGAGTCGAAACTTATCATCACCCGCTGCTCTGCCTGGCTTCCCTCAGGATGCAGGAAGGGGCGACGCCACAGCTCGATTCGGGTACTGGAGGCAGAAAACTCCCCCACCTGGCGCGGATTGGCCACCTTGCGATAGCCCAGCAGCTTAAGTTCGGCCATCAGCTGGGCGTGGCTCACCGCCGCCCCGGGATAGAGTGCCATTGAGCGACTGAACACCTGCGCCGGCAGGTGCCACTTCTGCCCTTCAAACTTACGGGCGATGATCTGATCCAGGTAGATACAATAGATGGTCAACGCCGCTACCAGAATAAGGGCCAGCTTCCAGGTTATCGACCATAACCTGCGCCACAACCCGGGGCTTTGCCGCGCCGGCTTGCTCTTGCTGCTGGTTTTTCTGGTACTTTTTTTCGTGGTACTTTTCTTGGTGGTCATGCTTATCCCAAAATTTACTGCTGGATATTCAAGGTCTTTTTCTTGGTGAATTTGGTCGGCAAAGTATTAGCCGGGTCGTCGGGCCACAGGTGTTTAGGGTAGCGCCCACGCATCTCTTTTTTCACTTCGACATAGGGCCCTTGCCAAAAGCTGGCCAGATCGGCCGTCAGTGCCAAGGGGCGCTGCGCCGGAGACAAGAGTTCCATGGTTACGGTCAGCTCCCCTTGCAGTAGCCGCGGGCTTTCGGCCATGCCCAGCGCTTCCTGCAGACGCACGCTCAGCAGCGCCCGCCCGCCGGCATCATAGCGGATCGGCGCCCGGGTGCCCGTGGCCATTTTCCAATGGCTCGGCAGCCATTCATTCAGCATCTGCTGCGCCTGCCACTCGAGGCGATTGAGCAGCAACTGCTTGATATCCAATGCCATTAACCCCTTTAGCTGCTTGATATCGCTCAAAAACGGCTCCAACCACTCCTCGAGAGAATCCAGCAGCGCCGGATCGCTGCTGTCCGGGAATAGGCTCGGATCTTTGGATCTTGCCAGTGCCAGCCTGAACTGGAGCTGCCTGACATCCTCATCCATATTGAGCAGCGCCAAGCCTTTACTGCGCAGCAACGTCATAATCGCCTGAGCCCTCAGCTTGGGATCCACCTCTTTCTCGGCTTCCCGCTTGAGCACTATCTCCCCAAGACGCAGTTGGCGCTCGGCAAAGAAACGTCCCTTGGACTCATCCCAGCCCGCCTGCTGTTGCCAAGTGCAGAGAAAAGCCAGCTCATTTTCCAGCAACCCCGCCGGTAATTCGGCCGCCAGATAGATGCGGCCGGCGCTGCGGCCCTCGGTCTCCTGGTAATCAGCCACCACCAGAAACTCGCAGCCGCTGAGGCTGTCACCGGCATCGAGCACCACGCCGCTGCCATTGGCCAACTGATAGCCCTCGACGCCTCTTGCCTTGGCTATCCTGTCAGGAAATGCCAGCGCCAACAACAGGGCGCAATCGGCACGATTCGCCAATTTCAGAAAGTCTGCCGCCTTGCCATTAAGCCCTAAGCGTCTGAGCCAGTTGCCGACTTGTCTGGCTTCAAGGCCTTGAGTGGCCTGAGAAAGTTTATCCATGATATCGGCGCCGTTGCCCGCAAGGCTTCTGGCCTCCAATAAGGCAGCCAGCAGACAAGCCAGACCGGCGAGCTCAGGTTCGCCGCGCCCCTGCCCCAAACTCTGCGCCCGGAGCAGCATATGCGCCAGCCGTGGCTGCGCCCCCAGTGCATAGGCCGCGCGGCCATGGGCGGTAAGCTTACGTTGCCTGTCTACCAATTGCAGCGACTGCAACAGCTGCCAGGCCACCGCCTCATTGGCTCTGGCCGGTGGCGTCAGTAAAGGCAAGTCACTGAGGCTACGCACACCCCAGCAAGCGGCATCCAAGGCCATGGAGAGCAAGTCGGCATGCAAGATTTCCGGCTCATCCGCCTGCGGCAAGCGGCCGTGCTCCTCCTGGCCCCAAAGCCTTAAGCAGAAGCCCGCACTGGTGCGCCCAGCCCGCCCGGCTCTTTGAGTGGCCGATGCCTGGCTGATACGCTTGAGTCCCAAACGGGTCACGCCGCTGCGGGGGTTGAAACTGGCCTGGCGCTTGTAACCACTGTCCACCACCAGAGTAATCCCCTCTATGGTCAGACTGGATTCCGCCAGGTTGGTGGACAGCACCAGCTTACGCTCACCGGCATTGGCCGGGGCAATCGCCGCATCCTGCTCTTTGGCACTCAGTGAGCCGTAGAGAGGACAAATGCGCACATTGGCCGCCACTCGGGATTGCAGATAGTGCTTGAGGCGCTGAATTTCCCCCTGTCCCGGCAGGAAGGCGAGTATCGAGCCCTGTTGCTGCGCTTCGCTAACCCCCAAAGCACTGGCCTGCTGAGGGTCCAGCAGCGCCAGCAACTGCCGCCCCATATGTTCAAGCCAAGGCGCCATGCCAGAGCCGGAACCCGAACCGCTGCGCCTCTGCGCCGAAACAGCGCTGTAGGCGATAGTCACAGGGTAGCTGCGACCCTCACTGGCAAGTAGCTTGGCATCCGGCATCAAGGTTTGTAACGGCAAACCTTCGAGCGTTGCCGACATGGCCAGCAAGTGTAAATCGTCCCGCAATGAGGCCTGCACTTCCAGTGCCAACGCCAGACCGAGATCTGTGCTCAGATGGCGCTCATGGATCTCATCGAAAATGATCATGGCAACGCCCTTGAGCTCAGGGTCCTGCTGGATCATGCGGGTCAGCACCCCCTCGGTGATGATCTCGAGTCGGGTGTTGCCGCTGACCTGACTCTCACCACGAATCCTGAACCCCACCTCTTGCCCCAGCGCCTGCCCTCTTTGGCGCGCTAAAAAGCCGGCGATGGCCCGAGCCGCCACCCGTCTGGGCTCCAGCATAAGGATCTTGCCGTCGATTTCCGGCCAGTCGAGCAGTGCCAAGGGCAGCGCGGTGGATTTACCGGCTCCGGTAGGTGCTTCGAGGATAACTTGCTGACAAGTGGCCAAGGTTTGGCGCAGTTGAGGCAACAGAGATTGAATGGGTAAGTCGTTCAAGATTCAGGGCATGGCTTACAAAAACAGGCGCTCAGTGTAACCAGTTTCCGCCGCTGTGGCTAACCTAACGAATTGGCTCGCTCAGCGCCAATAAGGGCCTGGGTTTACCTATGGCGTAACCTTGAGCATAATCCACTCCTAGCTCCCGCAGTTTCGCCACTATGGCCTCGGTTTCCACAAACTCGGCAATAGTTTGAAACGCCATCTGCTTCCCCAACTGACACATGGCGGCAATAATCGCCTGATCCGCCTTGTCTTCACAGAGATTGACCACAAACTGGCCGTCAATCTTCACATAATCCACCGCCAACTGTTTCAGGTAGGCAAAAGAGGAAAAACCGGCGCCAAAGTCATCCATCGCCAGCTTACAACCCAAAGGTTTGAGCAGTTCAATCAACCTATGAGCCTGCTCGAGCTGGCTGAGAACCGAAGTTTCGGTGATTTCGATACACAGCTTATCGACCAACTCGGGCTCGGCCAGCAGACGCATCTCAAGCCAGTCCATAAACTCCTCATCCTCAAGCGAGGACGCCGAAAGGTTCAGCGACACCAAAGACAGGGACTGCCACAACTCAAGATGCCGATTGCCCCAAAGCAGCAGATGATCTATCACCCAGCGATCCACTCTGGACGCCAGGTTATAACGCTCTGCCGCCGGCAGAAATATCGCCGGTGACAGCATCTCTCCCTCCTCCTGATACATACGCAGCAAGATCTCCAGATGCATACCGCTATCTGTAGCCTCCAGCGGGCGGATCTCCTGAAAATAGAGCTCAAATTTGTCGTTGGCCAGGGCTCCCAGGACATCGACCGAGGCGGTCATTTCGCTGTAGAGCCGCTTGAGGCGGGGATCGCTGCTGTCGTAGAGTAACCAGCCATTGCGCCCCTGCTCCTTGGCCAGCCGGCAAGCGGCATCGGCCTGGCCCATAACGGTATAGATGTCCTGCGCCAATGGTTCCAACTGGGCTATGCCTATGCTGGCCGAGACCCCATGTTTGCGGTTTTCCCAGTTGAATTCATGATTAAACAGCTGCTGACAGATACGCTCGGCGATATGTTTGGCCGACTCAGGATTACAAAAATGCATCAGGATCCCGAACTCATCGCCGCCGAGCCTGGCCACCACATCCCCCTTGCGCACCAGCTGCTTGAGCCGCTGCGCCACCTGACACAAGAGCCTGTCACCCGCGATATGCCCGCTGACATTGTTGATCACCCGAAACTGATCCAGATCCACAAAGGCAATACACACGGGAGGAGCCTGTTCCTCGCCGAGCACCTTGGCCAGCAAGGCTTCGAAATGCACCCGATTGGGCAGGCCGGTCAAAGCATCATAATTGGCATGGAATGACAGCTCGCTGGCCAGCCTGTGACGTTCACTGACATCTTCAGCCATCAACACCAGGGTACGCTTATCAGCCTTGCTACGACTGATACTGAGCTTTTGCCAGGAGAGCTCCTGTCCATGCTGAAAACCAACCTCACACCAGGCCTGATTCAATACCCCATCGCGCACCACGGCCAGGGTATCGAGCAAAATGCCCTTGTCATCCTCACGCACCAAGGTCAGCAGATCCTGGCTATCAGCGGCTACCAGTGTCTGTTTGGCTATCCGGTTCATCATGGTCAGTTGGTTGCTGCTATCCAACTGACCACAAGCCAGGGGTAACTGCTGAAACAACTCCTGATACTTGCGCTCACTGGCCAGCAGCGCCAATGCGATACGGGTCAGTTCCATCGCCGAGCCTATCATGGCGGCCGCATGGCTAAGCTCATTGACAAAGTCCTCCCGCCAGCGCTTTTCACCACCGCATTGCAAGGCACCGACGGCGATATGGGTCTCCCCCAGATTCAGTGGCGGCAGAACCAACAGGCTACGTACCTGCCACTGGCGTAAAAAACGTTTCTCTTCCTGAGCTTCCTTGGGAAGCTCTTCAATACTGTCCAGGGTCAGGAGTTTGGGATGGCGTAACAGATTGCGAAAAAAAGGCATGTTCCCCAACCCCCACTCTCGGGTGGCTTGCAGAGTATTGAATTGGGGTTTGAGGTAGAGATTACGGGTCTTGAGCCGCCCGGGAGCCTTTCCAGCCGCCAGCACAAATACCCCGTCACAATCCAGTTGCCGGGTGATGATCTCCAGGGCGCGATCAACATTCTGCTCCAGGGTGATCAACGGAGAATCGCTGAAGACATCCACCAGGGCATGTTGCAATTGATTGGCTAGACTCACGGACATAATGGGGTCATTTCCTTACGACTGTTCCTGAACTGAAGAATCCATCTGATACCATTATGCTTCCATTTTAACGCAGTGAGTCAACTCTCATGCAAAATGGTATAAGCCACAGTATAGGTCAAGAGTATAAGCCAAAGCCTTAACCGGAAACGAAAAATGAGCCCAATTACGCCTAAAAGACTATTTCTCGGATTCTCGCCAGCCGCGGCAGAAAGAGCGAGCTTGCTGAAGTTGCAGCTGGCTTGTGAACAAGCTTATGAACCGTCAGCCCCAAGTCTCAAGAAAGTGACTGAGGCCAATCTGCATCTCACCCTGGCGTTTCTCGGCCAGGTGACGGCAGAACAGCTCGAGGATTTACTCGCTGCCATTCCCGGCTTGCCCTTGAAACGCTTTCGGGTGCGGCTCGAGCATCTCTGTTTCTGGCCCGAGCCGAAAATACTCTGCCTGGCCGGCATAGCCGAAGATCCTGCGTTAATGGCGCTCGCCAAGGCGGCGCAACAACTGGCGGCCGCCCTGGGGCTGCATAGCAGCGAATATGATTACCGCCCCCATATCACCTTGATGCGAAGGGCCGACAACCTACCGGAACTCGAAGATGTTCCAACGCTCGATTTAACGCCAAGCGAGCTGCAACTCTACGAGTCTTTGAGTACTCCAACCGGCGTCGAGTACCGGATATTGACCAGTTGGCCGTTAAGCGACTGAATCACTTAAGCGCCTTGTGCATCACCACGCAGTCGAGCACTATGCCTCTTGGGGAGTGATATTGGCTTATCCCCTCACCGCCAAAGCCACAGCTGCGATAGAAATCGGCGGCATTGAGGGTAGACTCCAGCGTCAGCACGGTCACGCCTTTTTCACGCGCCAAAGACTCGAGATAAGCGAGTAAGTCGCGCCCGAGCCCTTGGCCCATGGCTTGTGGATGCACGAACAGGGCTTCAATTCGGTCGTTATCCAGCATGCCGGTCGCCAGTATTTTTCCCTGATGTTCGATTAGATAAAAGTCTCTCTCCACCATGGTGATAAAGACAGAGGGCATCTCGCCTTGGGTCCAAATTCTGAGCTCTGCCTTTGTGTAAACCTCCTGGCAACCGGCCTGAATCGCCAGATTACGGATATCCCAGGCAGCTTGCGCGTCTTCCTTTCTTGCCTTGCGTAATTTCATCCTGCACTTCCCTTTGTTGAAAAAATAGCGATACACAGGCATTAAAAAGCCACCCTGTGGGCGGCTTGGTTGGGGCGTTAATTCCCTATGACTCAGTCCGCCAGCAGTTCGGCTATGGTCAACATACCATGAGTCGTGGCGCCTGCTGCCCAGAGGGCCGAAGCGTTGTCTTCAAATGCGGCGGCCAGATCGATATGCAGCCAATCGACACCTTCATTGACAAAACGCCACAGGAAACCTGCGGCATTGGAAGCGCCACCGGCACCGCCACCTTTTACCGGGCGGCTGTTGGCGGTATCGGCATAGGCAGAAGGACACATCTCTTTATGCCAAGGCTCCAGAGGTAAAGGCCAAACATTTTCGGCCACTAGAGCCGCCTTTTGCTGCGTCAACGCCAGCAGTGGCTGACTGGGGGAGAAGATGGCGTTATAGTTGCGGCCAACGGCCATCACGGCGGCGCCGGTCAGAGTGGCAGCATCGATAACCCGAGTCGCACCGCTGGCGCAGGCGGCCTGCAGACCATCGGCCAGCACCAAGCGCCCCTCGGCATCGGTATTGACCACTTCAACCGTGGTGCCGTTCTTGTAGGTCAGTATGTCTCCCAGCTTATAGGCACGACCACTGATCAGGTTCTCGGCGCAGCAGAGGTAGAGTTTAACCCGCTTGTCGAGACCGTTCTGAATCGCCAGCCCCAGCGCCGCAGCAACCGTTGCCGCGCCGCCCATATCGGCCTTCATGCCCAGCATGCCTTCGGAAGCCTTGATGCTGTAACCGCCTGAGTCAAAGGTGATCCCTTTACCTACCAACGCGACGGACACGGGAGCATCTTCCCCCAGAGGGTTGAAGTCCAGTTCCAGCAACGCTGGTGGCCTTTCGCTGCCGCGGCCAACCGCATGAATGCCTATCCATTGCTCCTGCAACAAGGCTTCCCCTTCAACTATCCGGTAGCTGACCTTGTCACCGCCGAGTTCGGCCAGCCAATTGGCCGCCTGCTGCGCCAGTTTCAGTGGTGGCAGATTTTCCGGGGTTTCATTAATAAGACTGCGGGCAAACGATGCGCTGTAAGCCCTGCTGGTCAGCGCGCCCTTGAGCGCCTCATCACCGGCCCACTGGATCTCATGGCCGCCTTTGGCAGTGACAAAGCCCTGGGCAAAGGCCCACTGACAGTTGAGGTCCCAACCCTCTCCCACCAAAGAAACCTGATTGATCCCCTGGTTACGCAGTTTGCGGGCGGCCATCTGAATTTGTCGCAGGGCATCGTTTCCCTGCAGGTGGATCTGAGCCTGCTCAGCATTGTAGGTTACATCGGCCTTGCCCCAATGGGCCGCAGGGGCCTCATGGGTCAGCGCTATCTTCATGGATTGACTCATTTCGATTCCTTCTTCTTTTATATGTAGTGAACGCAAGGCGCCACAATTGCGTCCAGTGTACTGCATTCCTGCCCGGCACTTGAAGCCCCGCGCCGAATGAGAATTGTTGCCAACTGTAAAGCCTGCTAGGCTTTGGAGTTTTCAGTCACTTCAGGGAGATGGGGATGGAGTTTATCCCACCACTGCAATCCGGCATTTTGATCCAAAGGTATAAACGCTTTCTGGCCGATGTCAGGCTGGATGATGGCACTGAGATTACCCTGCACTGCCCCAATACGGGTTCAATGAAGAACTGCCAGTTCCCCGGCGAGCGGGTTTGGTTCTCCTGTTCGGACAATCCCAAGCGTAAGTACGCCCACACCTGGGAACTGATGCAAACCCCTGGAGGCGACCTGATTGGAGTCAACACCGGCCGGGCCAATGCCCTGGTAGAGGAAGGGATCCAAACAGGTGTCATCAAGGAACTACAGGGATACCAAAACCTCAAGCGGGAAGTGAAATACGGTGATGAAAACAGCCGTATCGATATTTTTCTCAGCGAAGGGGCAAAGGCCGATTGCTATATCGAAGTGAAGAACACCACACTCTTGGAAGAGGGTCACGGTTACTTCCCTGATGCCGTCACCAGCCGCGGTCAGAAACACTTGCGGGAACTGATGTCCGTGGTAAAAAGTGGCCAACGAGGGGTATTGGTGTTTTTAGTGCAACATACCGGCATAAAAACCGTATCAGCGGCCCGCCATATAGATTCAAAATATGCTGATTTATTGAACGAAGCCATAGATGCCGGGGTAGAAGTGCTTGCCTATGCCACAAGCCTTGCCCCAGAAGGCTTCAGGGTGGAATCAAGGCTCGAATTTATCCGCTGAACCAGCTGTAAAAAGTGATAAAAAGTTGATTTAATCGGGTTTAGCAGACATATTCAAATAATTAGCAATAAGTAAATCGAAATATTTGCCTAGGTAGAGAGATTCTGATATAGATAGCGGCCGTTCATAAGAACGCCCTACGACGCAAATGGAAACAGGAGATGCGTTATGCCTGAAGGCACTAAAAAACTTGGTGTACTCGCTATCGCTGGTGTAGACCCTTACCAGGAAAAACCCGGTGAGGAGTACATGAACTCACAACAACTGAGTCACTTCAAAACCATTCTTGAAGCATGGAGGAATCAGTTGCGTCAAGAGGTGGATCGCACTCTTACCCATATGCAGGATGAAGCTGCAAACTTCCCGGACCCGGTGGACCGTGCCGCCCAGGAAGAAGAGTTCAGCCTCGAACTGCGCGCCCGCGACCGCGAACGTAAGTTGATCAAGAAGATCGAAAAGACACTGCAGAAAATTGAAGAAGATGACTTCGGTTTCTGTGAATCCTGCGGCGTTGAAATCGGCATCCGTCGTCTGGAAGCCAGACCGACAGCCGATCTGTGTATCGACTGCAAAACGCTGGCAGAGATCAAAGAAAAACAGATGGCAGGTTAATCTAATCTGCCACAGCGCGGGGCCAAGTGTTACACTGGCCCCGCGATTTTTTTGTCACTCTGCCCTTGATGAACAACACTTCCTACATAGGCCGTTTCGCCCCCTCGCCTTCTGGCTCTTTGCATTTTGGCTCTCTTGTTGCCGCCCTCGGCAGTTATCTACGCGCCCGCTCAAAACAAGGGCTGTGGTTACTGCGAATAGAAGATATCGACCCCCCCAGAGAAATCAGCGGCGCAGCCGATGACATAATGCACACTCTGGAAGCCTTTGGCTTACACTGGGATGGCGAAGTGCTGTACCAGAGCCAACGCCTGCAAGACTATCAACAACATATAGATGCCTTGCTGAAATCCAATCAGGCCTACTATTGCCAGTGCACCCGCAAACAGATCCAGCAAAGAGGGGGCGTTTACGACGGCCGCTGCCGGGAGTTGCAACTCAAGCAAGGTGCTATTCGCATTCACAACCAATTGGCGGTTGCTCAGTTTATTGATGACCATCTGGGTCAAGTCTGTGTCGACCCGGCCTTCGCCGCAGAAGACTTTATTATCAAGCGCAGCGATGGCCTGTACGCCTATCAACTGGCGGTAGTGCTGGACGACGCCTTTCAGGGCATCACAGAAATCGTCCGCGGCGCCGATCTCTTGGAGGCCAGTTGCCGACAGATAAGCCTATTTCGCCAATTCGGGTTTCAGGAACCGAGTTTTTTTCATCTGCCGCTGGCCAGCACCCAGGCTGGACGCAAGCTCTCCAAGCAAAACCATGCCACGCCGGTGGATAAACGCCATCCACAGCCGGCGCTGTTGGCGGCACTTGAGTTTCTCGGCCAGGCCGCTGTCACGCCCCAAGCCGATGTGACTCAGATGTTGGCTCAGGCGGTGGCTCAGTTTGATCCGGACAGCATTCCCAAACAGACAGAGATCCTCATCGGCCGCTGATATACTCATCGCCCGCTATTTGGTATATCATAGCCGCCAGTTTTTAACCCTTATTTTGCGTTAACGTTCCGAGGTGTCCCATTTTTCGCCGTATCAGTCAGTTTTGTAAGCAGTTGTTTGACGATGGTCAGACAGCCAAGGCTCAACAAGAAGACAACACAGACACAGGTTTGAGCCTGGAGGTTATCCCGCGCGATGGCCACAGCATTTCCCGCAGACAGATTAGCGAGAATGCGCTCAAGGTTTTGTACCGCCTGCATAAGTCTGGCTTTAACGCCTATCTGGTCGGTGGCGGCGTACGCGATCTGCTGCTTGGACTGGATCCAAAAGACTTTGACGTGGTCACCAATGCCACTCCGGAAGAGATCAAGAAGCTGTTTCGCAACTGCCGCCTGGTTGGCCGTCGTTTCCGCCTGGCCCATATCGTCTTTGGCCGGGATGTTATCGAAGTGGCTACCTTTCGCGGCCACCACGGTAACAGCGAAGAGAAGATTTCCAAGGTCAATTCGGCCGGACGACTGCTGCGCGACAATGTTTATGGCGACATAGATGAAGACGCCGAGCGCCGCGACTTTACCGTCAACGCTCTCTATTACAATATTGCCGACTACTCCATTCGCAGCTATGGCGGCGGTATTCATGATCTTAACGCCAGAACCCTGCGACTGATTGGCGATCCCGAGACCCGTTATCGGGAAGACCCGGTGCGTATGCTGCGGGCCGTGCGCTTTGCCACAAAGCTTGGGATGTCCATCGACAAGCGCACTGCGGCCCCGATCAAGAGCCTGGCTCCGCTGCTGAAAGATATTCCGGCGGCGCGTATGTACGAAGAAGTACTCAAGCTGTTCTTCGCCGGTAAGGCACTGAACAACTATCAGATGATGCGCGAATATCAGCTGTTTGCACCGATATTCCCTCTGGTGGAAAGCCTGCTGCGGGACGATCCCAAGGGCCCGGCCGGCAGACTGCTGAGCGAAATGATGCACAACACAGATGTGCGCGTCGGTGAAGACAAGCCTGTGACACCGGCCTTCTTCTATGCCGCGCTCCTTTGGTATCCGCTGCAAAACCGCGCCCAGGATATCGCCTTGGAGAGCGGTCTCAGCCCCTATGATGCTTTCTTTGCCGCCATGGGCGATGTACTTGAGCAGCAGTGCCGCTCGGTAAGCATTCCCCGCCGCTTCAGCACTCCGGCACGGGATATCTGGCAGTTACAGATGCGCTTTGAACGCTCTCAAGGGGGCCGCGCCTTTAAACTGATGGAGCATCCCAAGTTCCGCGCCGCCTATGATCTCTTGCTGCTCAGAGCCAATGCCGAAGGCGGTAATCTGGCCAAGCAAGCCAGTTGGTGGCAACAGTTTGTCGAGTCTGATGATGATAAGAGACAACAACTGATACGCAGCGGCAACAAAACCGGCGGCAGCCGCAACCGTAATGCCAATCAGCGTCGGCGCCGCAAGCCACGTCGCCCAAGCGAAAAACCACAGGCGGCCGAGTAAGATGACCGGAGTCTATGTGGCGCTGGGCGCCAACCTGGACTCTCCCGAGCGCCAGCTTGATAGTGCTTGCCTGGCGCTGCAACAACTGGCGCTGCAAAACAGCTTTCGCGTTTCATCCTACTATCGCTCGGTTCCCATGGGCGATGTTCCCCAGCCAGACTATGTCAATGCGGTGGCCTGTTTCGAGACCGAACTGGCGCCGCTGGAACTCCTTGACGCCTTGCAGGCAATCGAGTTGCAGCAAGGTCGACAACGCCTGGTGCGCTGGGGGCCCAGAACCCTGGATCTGGACCTGCTGCTCTACGGCGATGAGCAGATACAGACCCCAAGGCTCACTGTGCCGCACTACGGCATCAAGAGCCGTGAGTTTGTCCTCATTCCACTGGAAGAACTCAATCCTTCGCTGGTGTTGCCCTGCGGCACCGGCATAGCCACACTGATCACCGATGCCATGCGCCAATCGCTGCAATTGCTCCATCCCTCCGGCTGAGAAACTGAGCCGGATCGTTGCAGTCCAAAGCTTCATGGCATATAACACCACTTTACTCGGTTAATAAGAAGAGCATTATGTCTAAAATCACCACAGCTACCCTGCGTAAATTCAAGCAGGAAGGTAGAAAATTTACCGCTCTGACCGCTTATGACGCCAGTTTTGCCGCCGCTTTTGACAGCGAAGGTGTAGACGTCCTGCTGGTAGGAGACTCATTGGGAATGGTTCTGCAAGGGCACGATGATACCTTGCCTGTCAGTGTCGAGGAGATGGCCTATCACACCCGCTGTGTTCGCCGTGGCATCAGCCGCAGTTTGTTGATGGCCGATCTACCCTTTATGAGCTACGCCACTCCCGAACAGGCAATGACCAATGCCACCAAGCTGATGCAGGCCGGCGCCAACATGATCAAGATTGAAGGGGGCCAATGGTTGCTGGAAACGGTTTCCATGTTGACCGAGCGCGGCATTCCTGTCTGCGCTCATATAGGACTGACACCACAATCAGTGCATGTGTTCGGTGGTTTCAAGGTGCAGGGCCGCGATGCCGACAACGCCCAGCGGATCCTCGATGAAGCCAAGGCGCTGGAAGGTGCCGGTGCCCAACTTTTGGTACTCGAATGTATCCCGGCAGCGTTGGCAAAACAGATAACCGAAGCGCTGCAAATTCCGGTGATCGGCATAGGTGCCGGCAAGGATACTGATGGCCAAATCCTGGTGATGCACGATGTACTCGGGATTTCCAGCGGCTATATCCCGCGCTTTTCCAAGAACTACCTCAAGCAGACAGGTGAAATCCGTGAGGCCGTGAAGGCCTATATCGACGAAGTTCAGCAGGGACAATTCCCCGCAGAAGAGCACACCTTTAACTGAGCCGGGGATTCGCCAGATTATGCTGACCACAGCCAAAATAGATGAGATCCGTGCCCGGGTACGGGAATGGCGCCAAAAGGGGGAAACCATCGCCTTTGTCCCTACCATGGGCAATTTGCACCAGGGGCATGTGAGTTTAATCCTCGAAGCTGCGCGCCGCGCCGATCACGTGGTGGCCTCGATTTTTGTCAATCCATTGCAGTTTGGCAAGAATGAGGATCTCGATGCTTATCCCCGCACCCTGGGCGCCGATCAACAGAAACTGACCGAAGCCGGCTGCGAGCTGCTGTTTACCCCAACACCCGAGCTTATCTACCCCAAAGGGCTGGATGCCCAGACCTTTGTGGAAGTCCCCGGGATCTCCGATGAGCTTTGCGGTGCCAGCCGTCCAGGGCATTTTCGCGGAGTCGCGACCATAGTATGTAAGCTGTTCAATATAGTGCAGCCGGATATCGCCCTGTTTGGCCGTAAGGACTACCAACAACTTCTGGTGATCAAGACCATGGTGACCGATCTGTCGTTGCCCATCGAAGTCATAGGGGTAGAAACCGTTCGCGAGGATTCCGGCCTGGCGCTGAGTTCGCGCAATGGTTACCTCACCGAGGCCGAAAAGGCGCTGGCGCCCAAGCTCAAGGCAAGCATGGATAAACTGGCCGAGGCGATCGTACTGGGACAGGATATCGACCAGGCCATCAGCAATGCCAAGGAGTTCCTGCGCGCCGCCGGGCTTGAGCCCGACTATCTGGAAGTGCGTGAAGCTTCAAGCCTCAAGCCTGTGAACAGCGATGACAAATCGCTGGTGATCCTGGCCGCCGCTTATCTGGGTAAGGCCCGCCTCATAGACAATATGATATTGTCACGCTGATCTCTTTTTAAGGGGTAGGATAGCTACCCCTCCATTTTCTGCCCAATAACTTCCCCCAGCCACAATAATTTCCTTAGTCAAAAACTGGTCTTCAATAAAGGTTTGAGTCATATTGGTTACACTTGTTTTAGATATGTGACGAAAGGATTCCCACCCCAATGTTGTCCGGACAGTCCAGACTTTGGCTCTTTGTTGCACTGCTGCTCGCTTGGCAAGTTCAGGCAGGTACCGTCTATAAATGTATCAAAGAAGACAAGGTGGTATTCAGCCAGCAGCCCTGCCCACAAGCCTTCACCCAGCACAGAATTGAATACCAGTATGGCGTGACCACGGAAACGGCCGAGGGAGAAAGAGTTGATCCGCTGCAATCCCTTTTGGAGAACGACAGCCTGCCCGAAGACAAGCTGTTGCGCCGACTGGAAGCCGAAGTCTATCGGCTGCAGCAGGAAAACAGCTATCTGGAAATACTGCGAACCAGCGAGCTACAAAAGCAGGAGCGGCAACGCTATTGGCAGAAAATGGCGCGGGAAGATCCCGCGTTTATTGAGCAGCGCGGCAAGATAAACGCCCACTTTGATGAGCTCAAACGCGCCAATGATGACAAGATAGCCAAGCTGCAGCAATACAGACAATTGCTGCAGCAGAAAACCGAGGCTCAGCCCTGAATCAGCTGCGCAGCCCTATCCCACGAGAGATCAGATAATAGGCCAGCAACCACAGACCCGCACAGAACCCCAGCATCACGCCAATGGACAGCGGCACGCTCATATCGGCAAATCCCAGGAAACCATAACGGAACACGTTGATCATATACACCACAGGGTTCAGCGCCGATACGCCACGCCAAAAGTCAGGCAACAGCGACAGCGAGTAAAACACCCCGCCAAGATAGGTCAGCGGCGTCAACACAAAGGTGGGGATGATGCTGATGTCGTCGAAGCTCTTGGCAAACACGGCATTGATAAGGCCGCCAAGGGCAAACAGCACTGAGGTCAGAAACACTGTGACTATCACCAATCCCAAGTGCTGCACACTGAGATCGACAAAGAACATGGCTACCAGGGTCACTATCAGGCCCACCAACAGTCCACGGGCGACACCGCCGCCGACATAGCCGGCTATCATCACATAATGAGGCACAGGCGCCACTATCAGCTCTTCCAGGTTACGCTGGAACTTGGCGCTGAAAAAGGAAGATGCCACATTGGAGTAGGAGTTGGTGATCACCGACATCATGATAAGGCCCGGGGCGATAAACTCCATATAGGACACCCCGCCCATCTCACCGATGCGACTGCCCACCAGATTACCGAAGATCAGGAAATACAGTGTCATGGTGATCGCCGGCGGTACCAGCGTCTGTATCCAAATGCGGGTAAAACGGTTAATTTCCTTGATTAAAATACTCTTGAAGGCAACCAGATACAGACCTCTCATGCCTGGCCTCCTTGGGCATTTTCAACCAGTTTCACAAACAACTCCTCCAATCGATTGGCCTTGTTACGCATGGATAGCACTTCAATCCCCTGCTCGCTCAGTAAACCGAAGACGGCGTTCAGGCTGTGGGACTTCACCAAGTCCACTTCCAGGGTCATTGGATCGGTAAGCCTGACGCTAATATCGCCAAGCTTGGGTACCTCAACAAGCGGCTGCTTGATATCCAACACAAAGGTTTCCATATCCAGTTTCGACAGCAGGGACTTCATACTGGTGCATTCCACCAGCACGCCCTTATCGATAATGCCTATGTTGCGGCAGAGCATTTCCGCTTCTTCCAGATAGTGGGTCGTCAGTATGATGGTGACGCCTTCAGCGTTGATTTTTTTGAGAAACTCCCACATGGAGCGCCGCAGTTCTATATCCACCCCGGCGGTAGGCTCATCGAGGATCAAAAGCTTGGGCTCGTGCATCAAGGCCCTGGCTATCATCAAACGCCGCTTCATGCCGCCGGAAAGCTGCCGGGATTGGCTGTTGCGCTTGTCCCAGAGATCCAGTTGCCTGAGATATTTCTCGGCCCGCTTATGGGCCTCGGCTCTGGGCACACCGTAATAACCGGCCTGGTTAACCACGATTTGCAGTACTGTCTCAAACTGGTTGAAGTTGAATTCCTGCGGCACCAGGCCAATACACAATTTGGCCTGCTCCAGCTCTTTATCCAGATCATGGCCAAAGACCCGCACACTGCCGCCACTTTTGTGCACCAGCGAACTTATGATACCGATAGTGGTGGACTTACCGGCACCGTTTGGGCCGAGCAAGGCAAAAAAGTCACCCTGAGCCACTTTCAGGCTGATCCCTTTGACGGCTTCGACACCGCCCTTATAGGTCTTCTTAAGATTGTCCAGCTCCAACGCCAGAGCTTTGGTCGTCATAGATGTTTCTCCTAAAGAGCCTCCAATACCTGGGGTATCGGCAGCGGCCCGGGACGCAAAAAGCAAGACTCCCGCCGTGGCGGGAGTCTGTCTTACTATATAAACAAAGCCGACATCACAGCTTGCTTACTCCTGCGGGATCACCTTGGCGATATAAGGCAGGTTGCGATACTGCTCGGCGTAGTCGATACCGTAACCGACCACAAATTCATCAGGAATAGTAAAACCGACAAAGTCTACCGGTACATCGACTTCACGGCGATCCGGCTTATCCAGCAGAGTACAGAGCGTCAGGCTCTTTGGCTCACGCAGCAGCAGCATTTCGCGTACCTTGTTGAGCGTGTTGCCCGAGTCAATCAGATCTTCGACGATCAACACATCACGATCGGCGATTTCCGACTGAACATCTTTGAGTATCTTCACGTCTCTGGTGCTGGTCATGGCATTGCCATAGCTGGAAACAGACATAAAGTCGATCTCTACATGGCCCTTAATCCGACGGCAGAGATCGGCCATAAAGACCACTGAGCCCTTGAGCAGGCCGACCATCAGCAATTTGTCGGCATTGGCATAATGCGCATTGATGCGCTCGGCTAATTCATCCAGTTTCTGGTTGATCTCTTCTGCCGAGATCATCACTTCGGTGGTGTGTTTCATATCACTCTCAATTGTCGATCTCACTGTCTTTGGGTTTGTCATAACCCCAGCGATCCGTTAATGCATGTTCGACACCCAGATGATCCAGGATCCGGGCGACCATGAAGTCTATCAGATCTTCAATGGATTTGGGATGGTGATAAAAGCCGGGTGCGGCCGGCATTATGATGGCGCCCAGTTGGCTGAGTTTCAACATATGTTCAAGATGAATGGCGTTGAAAGGTGTCTCTCTGGGTACCAACAACAGCTGACCGCGCTCCTTGAGCACTACATCGGCGGCCCGCTCCAGCAAGCTGTTGCTCATACCAGTGGCCACCGCAGCCAGGGTGCCGGTTGAGCAGGGACAGATCACCATATGCTTTGGCGCCGCCGAGCCAGACGCCGGTGGAGAGAACCACTCATCCTTGCCGAGCACTCTCAGTTCACCGCCTTCGGGAAACAGTTTTCTGAGCTGCTCTGTGGCCTTGTCCGGTGCGCTGCTGAGTTTGAGCCCATGTTCCGTTGCCAACACCACCCGAGCGGCGCTGGACACCATCAGAAAAACCCGAAACTCGGCCTTGAGCAAGCACTCCAGCAGCCTCAGCCCATAGGGCGCCCCGGAGGCGCCGGTCCAGGCGAGGCTGATACTCTTAATCTGCTGATATTTCACGCTTTGACCTCGCCACTTCTGGCTTTAAGGGCCTGGAGCAACTTTTGATGCAAGCCGCCAAAGCCACCATTGCTCATGATCAGCACGGTATCGCCGGGCTTGGCTTCACCACTGACCTTGGCCACTATCTCATCTATGTCGTGCAAAACCTGTACCGGCAGCGGTGCCGCCTGCATGGCCGCGGCAATATCCCAATCGATATTATCCGCCTGATACAACACGGCTTCATCGGCCAGGGCCATGGAGTTGGCCAGTGTGTCTTTATGCACCCCTTGCTTCATGGTGTTGGAGCGAGGCTCAAGCACGACAGTGATTTTGCCCTGGCCTACCTTGGCGCGCATTCCCTGAAGAGTTGTGGCGATTGCCGTTGGGTGATGGGCAAAGTCGTCATAAACGCTGACCCCTTCTACGCTGCCCAGTAACTCGAGACGACGCTTGGGCGGGGTAAAGTCTGCCAGCGCCTTGAGCGCATCTACCGGCAAGACCCCGACATGACGCGCCGCAGCTATCGCCATGGTGGCGTTGTCTATGTTGTGACGCCCAATCAGGCCCCAGCTCAAAATGCCCTGGGATTCACCGCGGAAAAATAGCTCAAATTCGTGACCATCGTCTGCCAGCATTCTGGCACTCCAGTCACCCTGGCCCGCTTCATGGCTCAAGGTTTCCTGTTCACTCCAGCAGCCCTTGGCTATCACGCCGGCAACCGCCTGGCTGTCTTGCGGCCAGATCACCCGGCCATCCCCAGGCAGGATTCTGAGCAGATGGTGAAACTGCTTCTGTATCGCCTTGAGATCGTCGAAGATGTCGGCATGGTCGAACTCCAGGTTGTTGATCACCAGGGTTCTTGGCTGGTAATGCACAAACTTGGAGCGCTTGTCGAAGAAAGCGCTGTCATATTCGTCGGCCTCGACCACAAAGAAAGGCGACTCGCCCAACCTGGCCGAAATACCGAAATTCTGCGGCACTCCACCAATCAAAAAGCCAGCTTGATAGCCGCAGGCTTCGAGGATCCAGGCCAACATGCTGGCGGTTGAGGTTTTGCCATGGGTACCGGAAACGGCCAATACCCAACGTTCGGGCAATATATGGTCATGCAGAAACTGCGGGCCCGAGGTGTATTTCAGGCCGCGATTGAGTACGGCTTCCACACAGGGGTTGCCGCGGCTCATGGCATTGCCTATCACCACGAGATCCGGCTCGGGATCCAGCTGTGAAGGATCAAACCCCTGAATAAGGTCTATTCCCTGCTGCTCAAGCTGGGTGCTCATGGGAGGGTATACATTGACATCGGAGCCGGTGACCTTATGTCCCATGGCGCGGGCCAGCAGTGCCAAGCCCCCCATAAAAGTGCCACAGATCCCCAGAATATGTACGTGCATTAAGGCCATCCTTCTGCAGTGAGTCCGCTCGCCCCACGTTGGGCGAGTTTGCATGCCGCTCATTGTACCTATGCCACCGGCAAGACGCGAGAGGCCTCTGCCTGCTGTTCAGCTTTCTCTCATCTTCCGCTAAGCAATGTGATTAATAGATAAAGGAATTTTCCAAAATCTGAGCCGAACGCTGGTCAGGACAGGGCCGCGCGTTTAAAATGCCCGCAGCCTACGCAAATGCGATTAGCATCAGGAAAGCAGCATGCAGTTAACGGAAGAACTCCAACATCTCAGGCGCGAGCTTGAAGATCTCAAACTCAAAGAGACGAACCTGGAAATCAGGACAGATATCCGCCTCGACGCGATAGAACAAAGAATCGAGGCGCTGTTTGCGGCCGTCAATCAGCTTGCCGAAGAGCAAGCTCAGCCTTTGGTCGCCAAGGTTGCCGAGCCGTCTGCAATGCCTGAACCAAATGAACCTCAGGCCGAGCCAAAAGCTGCCGACTTGTCTTTCGAGTCACAGGCTCAGCGCCAGGACGCCTGGCAGCGCAGGGCCGATATTCAGCCTATCGAGCACACCAAACCAACAACAGCTGAAATAGCCGCAACACCAATTGCAGCCAAAGCGCAAACCGCCGCCCCAAAAGTATCCCCCCAAACACAAGAGGGTCGAGGGCAGCAGACTCCCAACTGGGGGCGTAAGTTTGATCAGGCTGTGGCCGCTTTTTTTGCCGCTATGCTGAGCCCCCTGCTGGGACTCTTCGCACAAGCCAAAGATTTTTATCAGCACTATCACGCCAAAGGTCAGGGGCCGGTATTTATGATGACCCTGGCCGGGATCATCGCCATGACCCTGGGCTTTGGTTATCTGCTGCAGTATTCCATGAACCACTGGCTGTCGGATACCGGAAAGGCCTTGACCGGCTTTGTCTGCGCCAATGGCATTCTGGCCTTGGGGGCCTTTATCCGCAAACGGCAAAGAGCGATGGCCGATTTCGGCTCGGGTCTGGTTGGCCTTGGGCTGATTATCAACTATCTGTGCGCCTATTTTGTCGGTCCCTACTTCGAGCTGGTACCGGATGGCGTCAGCTATCTGCTGCTGTTGCTTATCACTGTGGCCGGTTACAGTCTGGCGCTGAAACTGGAAGCCAGAGTCATCAGCATAGTCGCCTTGCTGGGTGGCTCCCTGGCACCACTGATGCTGCTTTCCGGCAGTCAGGCGCCTTTGATGTATCTGCCCTTCCTGCTGCTGATTGGCGGCTGCTCTTTACTCTTGAGTCACAAGATACGTTGGCCTGTGCTGCTGGAAACGACAGCCATACTGCACATAGCCTGTATCGAGAGCCTGAGTTTCTTTGTCGAGCTGCCGCTGCAAGGGCAAGGGATAATGGGAGTTCTGGCGCTCATCTCCCTGCATGGCCTCTTTTATGGTTATGGACTTGGCAGCCTTTGGCTGTTTGGCCGGGAAGGCCTCAGCCACAGACTGCTGGCTCTGCCGGCGGCCTTGCTGGCCTTTTTGGTCTATAGCCTGAGCCAGTTCAGCCCCCACGCCGGCGAGCTGCTGCTGGCCAACGCCGCCGTGCTTATCGGCCTGTCGCTCTGGCTTAAACAAGACAAACAGCTGCAGACGCTATTGTGGCTGGCGACCGGTGCCTGTCTCGGTTTTGCCGCGCTCAGCCTGCTCAGTGGTGAGCTGCTGGGGCTGGTATTACTGCTCGAAGCCTTGCTGTTGATGTGGCTAGGTTGCCGTGAGCAGCAAGCCTCGCTGCGAATCGAGGCCATCACCCTGCTGGCTCTGGGACTGGTCATCAACCTGTTGGCCCTTGGTGATATGCTCAATGAAGCGCCGGTGCTCTTGTCACTGCCGCTGCTGGCTTGGGGGCTAAGCACGCTTAGCTTGTTTGGCTTTAACCAACTGCTGGACAAACAACCCGAACTCAGCCGCTGGGAGCAACAACTGCTGCAGCTGGGACGCGAGCTTGCCAACGTGCTGCTGGTGTCTTTAGCCCTGGTTAGCGCCTGGCTGATAAGTGAAAACTACTTCCTGGTGATAATTCCCGGATTGAGTCTGACCTTGCTGCTACTCGCGCGCAGGCAACAACTCAGGGTCAGCGAGGCCTTGGCCTGGGCCTTGTTGTTACCGCTGGCGGCTCAGGTCATCTTCGCCGTTGTGGATGTGCATAGCCTGAGTTTCCGCGCTCAGCCGCTGTATGCGCAAATCGCCAGGGTAGAGTTGTTCCTCTGCTTATTACTGGCCTGGTATGCATACCGGCGCTTCCATCCCAAGGGCGAGCTTAAGCGTTTGGCCTGGTACGCTCGCCTGGCCTGCCTGGTGCTATTGCCACTGCTGTGGCTGCCCAAAATTGCCCTTCGCTTTGAAGATTGGCTAGCCCCGGCCTTGTGGTTATCCTGCTTTGTCAGCTTAGTATTGGCCCGCAAGTTCAGGCAGCCGATACTGAAACGCGAAGCGGATGTGCTGCTGGTGCTGGCTATAGCCCAAACTGCTGTTGCCTGCCTGGCAGGACAATGGCCCGGGCTTATCGCACTGCTGCTGGGCAGTCTCTATTCCGGTCTGCTGCTGTGGCGCTATCCATTCTTGCCAAGGCTCTGGCAAGGCCCCTGCCGACTCGGCTGGCAGTTGTCACCCTTCTATGGCGCCCTGCTGCTGGCAGTGGTGAGTCACAGCCTGGAGGTCTTGTTCAGCCACACTCTGGCACTGAGCAGTGTGGTGCTGAGCGGCTACTTCTTTATCCTGCTCAGCCGCAAACCGCTCAAGGCCCTGCGCCCGGGTTACCCCTTTGCCTTTGCCAGCTTCTTTATCGCCTTGCTGCTGCCCTGGATTACCTGGCTCGACAGCCTGCAGTCGTTGCAGCTCGATGCCCTGACCCGGCCCTCTGAACCTTGGCTGATGGCGCTGGCACAAGCTTGCAACCTGGCCTTGCTGGCGCTGTTTATCCGTAAACGGCCATTGGCCATGAGACGCTATCGTCAGCAGTTGCCGACCAATATGGTGTTTATCGCCTGGCATGCCCTGTTGCTGCTGGCCTATCTGCAACTGGCCTACCAGATGCCAACCGGATTCGATGCCACCCTAAGCACAGTGCTCATGGTGTCCCACGGCTGCTGGCTGATGTTCCTCAGCCTGCGTCCCGGCTGCCAGATTATGCTCAAACTGGCCGCAGGTCTGTTTGCCATCAGTTGCCTCAAGGTATTGCTGCTGGATATGGCCGCCGCCGATCTGCTGCAAAAGATCATCGTCTTTATGCTGATTGGCGCCTTGCTGCTCGGGGTGGCTTACTTCTACCAGAAATCCAGAGCCCGGCTGCTGTCACAATAAACCAACTCAAAGGCGCCTGCGGGCGCCTTGGGAATAAGTCTGACTGAAGTTTTGCTAACGACCTTTTACTCCATTCTTGGTAATTTATGAAACTGACCCAAATAACCCTATTTTCCCTGGCTCTGTTTTCGCTCCCCGCCCTGGCCGGTGGTCATTGCGCCAAAAAAGAAGCCGCAATCGAAAAGCAGATCTTTGATGCCAAAGAGCATAACAACAGCCACAGAGTACGGGGGCTGGAAACGGCGCTGGCCGAAGTCCGTGCCCACTGCACTGAGGCCGGTGAAATCCAAAAGCAGCAAGATTCACGCGATGAATTGGCAAACAAGATCCGTGACAAGCAGAATGAGATTCGCGAGTTAGGTGAAGAACTGGCCGAAGAACGCGCCAAACTGAACGCCGATATCGCCGAGGCCGAGCGCAAGGGCAAAATCGATAAGGTCACCAAATATCAACGAGAACTGGCCGAGGAAGAGGCTAAAACAGCCGCCAAGATCAGCGCTAAAGAAGCTGAAATACGTGGATTGAAGTCCGAGATGGACGCCAGATAAGTATTAGCCCCGCTTGGCGGGGCTTTTTGATGACATCATCAAGCCTGGGACGCTTCCAGCGCCTGGGCCACATCGCTGATGATGTCGTCTATATGCTCAATTCCCACAGAGATCCGGAGCAGATCTTCACTCACCCCGGCGCGAGCCAACTCCTCGGCGTTGAGCTGCCTGTGGGTCGTGGTGGCTGGATGACAGGCCAGTGACTTGGCATCGCCTATATTCACCAGACGCAGGATCATCTGCAGCGCATCGATAAAGCGCCCACCGGCCTCTTTGCCCCCCTTGATACCAAAGCTAATAATGCCGGACGCCTTACCCGAGGTGATTTTGTCGCAATTGGCCTTATAAGGGCTGTCTGCCAGGGCGCCATAATTGACCCAGTTCACCAGCGGATGGGACTGCAGGTAACTTGCCAGCGCTTCGGCATTACTGCAGTGGCGCTCCATCCTCAGGCTCAAGGTCTCCAGCCCCTGCAACAGTAAAAAGGCGCTGTGTGGTGATAAAGCCGCGCCGGTATTACGCAGCGGCACCACCCGGCAACGGCCGATATAAGCCGCCGCGCCGAAGGCTTCGGTATACACCACCCCATGGTAAGAGGGGTCCGGCTGATTGAGCACAGCAAATCTGTGTTTATTGGCGACCCAATCAAACTTGCCCGAATCGATAATCACCCCGCCCACTGTAGTACCGTGGCCACCGACATACTTGGTCAGCGAGTGGACAACAATATCGGCGCCATGTTCGAAGGGGCGGCACAGCACAGGGGTCGCCACTGTGTTATCCACCACCAAGGGCACACCATGTTTGTGGGCAATTTCTGCCAGACGCGCGATATCGACAATATTGCCAGCGGGGTTGCCTATGGATTCACAAAACACCGCCTTGGTGCGCTCATCAATAAGCGACTCCAGGGTATCGAAGTCATCGAACGAGGCCATGCGCACCTCTACCCCCTGGCGCGGCAGAGTGTGAGCGAACAGGTTATAGGTGCCGCCGTAGAGCTGGCTGCTGCTGACTATGTTGTCGCCCACTTCCGTCAGCACCTGCAGCGCATAAGTGATGGCCGCCATTCCCGAGGCCAGCGCCAGCGCGCCAATGCCACCTTCGATGGCCGCCATTCTGGCTTCGAGCACGGCGTTGGTGGGGTTCATGATGCGACTGTAAATATTGCCGGGCACCTTAAGGTCAAACAGATCGGCGCCGTGTTGAGTATCGTCGAAAGTATAGGACGTCGTCTGATAGATGGGCACCGCCGCCGACTTGGTGGTGGCTTCCGATTCATAACCATGGTGCAACGCCAGGGATTCCAGTTTCATCTCGCGCTCCTTGATGACAGATAATGCTGACTGAATGAGTGAGCAATCAAATTAACAAACAGACGTCCAGATGTCCAAATAAAAAGAAACCACCCCTGAGGGTGGTTCTTGCCAGGCGCGATTAGCTGTCTGTTATGGCTTGGCCTTGAAGCTCGCCAGCCAACCCACTATTGCGCCGCCAAGGCCGATGGCAAACACTGAGTAGGCTATGATGCAATAGTGCGCCATATTCATGCCAAACAGTGACCAGTCATCTTCACCGCAGCCGCCGGTAGGAGCGAACTCAAATGGCAGCCACTTATCCAGCGGCAAGCCCAGAGGGAAGTGCGGCTCGGTGGAGCAGGCTGAACCTGCCGCCGAACCTGCCTCGGCAAAGAAGTCCATCGATTCATCTACTACCAGGTGCGCGGCGTCGTGGATATTCATCAGTTGAATCGACCAGGCCATTCCCTGGATCACGCCGTAGAGGGCCAGGGCAACACCCAAGGCCTTGAGCACATGGTTCTTCGGATTGATCAAAATGATGGCACCGGCCAGTACTATGCAGCATTGGCTGAAGCGTATGTAGACACACAGCTCGCAGGGGTCCATCTCCAGAAACACTTGAAAATAGCCCATAGCGGAAGCGAGCAAAAATACCGCTGCGCCCAGCATTATGCTCCAGAGTATTCGCCCCTGTTGCCAGCGGGCCAGAGTGGGAACGGGTGCCTGGGTAAACTCCCGAAACAGCATACTCAATTTATTCATCCGTTACTCCTTACTTGGCGGCCAGTTCGGCCACCAATTCATCGAGCATCTGCATGCTGCGAATAGACTTGGTGTTGATCAAGTACTTGCCATTGACCACCAGTGCCGGGATCCCCTGGATCTTGGCGACTTCCACGCCTCTGTCCCATTTGCTCAAGAGTTGTTGCACCTCAGGGCTATTCTTGGCCGCTTCAAAACCGGCGCGATCCAGGCCTGCGGCCTTGAGGCCAAAGTCGATGACTTCATCGGCGGAGGCAAAGCGGGCCTTGTCGTCATGATACTTCTTGTACAGTGCCATCTTGACTGTCTTGAAAGCCTGCTCGGATTGGGTTTGGGCATAAGCCAGCACCAGGGCTTTCTCCATGCCGAATGGCGGCTTGGTGGTGATGTGATAATCATCGAAGGTCACCCCCTTGGGCAGATTTTTCACCATGCCGGGGATCACTGCCTTGTCGTACTTGTAGCAGAAGGGGCAGTTGACCGAATACACCTTCACCACTTGATTGGGAGCATCAAAGCTGGCGGCCCCCAACAGTTGATAGTGTTCGCCTTCATTATATTTGGCAGCGGAAACAGAGCAGGACAACAACAGGGCACTCAGTGCCAACAGACTTTTCTTCATCATGATACGGACTCCAAACAGGCGGCAGCCCAGCTGCCGCCAAAAAATAATCAACGATTGAACATGCTTTCGGGGTGAACCACGGTAGAGCGATAGCCAGGCTCATGTTTCATCAGGGTCTTCACCTTGATTTCGACCTTGACCTCGTTGGTCTTGGGATCCACTTCGGTGATCCAATGCTCGGGAGCCTTATCCCCTTCCAGCAATCCGGCAGAAGCCGAGGCCATAAACATAGTCTTGTGATCCGCTTGCCACTCTGTAATGGAAGTGATTGGGCTATACCACTCGTACCCCCGCTCTTTGCCGTACTCCCAGGTCTGCTGCACCGTCATCTTGCCCATGTTGACTTTGTACTCGACGCCACGGGAATACTTCATGGTCGGCAGCGCAGGTTGTTCCAGACCGCGGCCATCGCCGTTGTCAAACACTGTGACTGTGCCCCTGTCCGGTACCGGCCAAGCCGTGTGCTGAGTCCAGGTCCAGTCAAAGCTGCCTTCGCAACCCTTGGCGTCACACTTGAGTGCCCTACCTTTGGCATCCACGGGTTTCAGTACCTTGGCGGCCAGTTCTCCTTTCCAACCTTCGGGAGTGCCGAGGATCCACTTGACCTTGTTATCACGGCCAACCTTGATCACCGCAGACTGGTGGCGTGAGCTGACAATGATGCTGTCATCCGCCGGGTCATAACCTATGGAGTTGATATGCAGCCAGTTGCGACCGGTTCCGACCCCGGCAACATCGCCATAAGGTTCGCTGGCCAGCTCTTCGGCAGTCTTGGTTTCACCGGCCTTGGAGACATCCACGTTCAGGCAAACCGCCCCCATATCCAATGACTTGAGCACAGTGTCACGCATAGGGTCGAGTATCTTGTTGAAGTCCCAAACCTTAACGACATCACCGTTCTGATCCACTTCAATCACATGGTCGCGCACTGTGTCGACCTTGAGGCCATCCGGCGTGACATAATCACGCTTACCCACCCTCAACAGCAGGTGACCATTGGGCATTTCGGTGATCTCATGGGAGAAGCCATTAAAGCCCCGTGGAAGTTCGCGCTTGAAGATAGGCTTGCCGATAAAGTCATACTTGGCGTAGTAAGGCACCTGGAACCCTTGATGCAGTTCAAACATCAAACCCTGACCAAAGATCAGCTTGCCATCACGGGTCTGCTTGAAGGACATGGAGCCGCCCGGACGGTCATAGATAACATCGCTGTTCAGATGCCAACGCACATCGCCGTTGGTATCTATGATGTTCTGGGTCGGGATCCAGTCCCAGTGGTCACGGATATTGGGTGGTATCACCTGCCCATCAACCAGATAGAATCTATTTTCAAAGCCTTTGGCGACTTTGACCGGCTCATACTCGTACTGGGTGCGGGCATTGCCGTCAATATGCAGGTGAGGCAGTGCGCTGGTGCGGATCTTGTATTCCTCGGTCACTGACTTACCGGCCAGTTTGTAGCTGACCTCAACCCGGTTCAGATAATCGGGATAGAGGCCAAATACCGGAATACCACTGTGGGTGTTGAGCTGAGTCAATCCCACAGGGTACTGAATATCAATCCCTTTCTTTCCCTTGCCTTTTACTGTGACCTTGACGTCACTGATGGACTTGCCACCGAGATCGATCACCGCCACCAAAGGGCTGAACTTGTAAGGATCTACATAGACAAATCCCAACTGCCCCTGAGGTATGGCACTGGAACTGGTACCCGGCAGATCGCCGCCGGCAATCACCTGGGTTGAGAAACCCGTTAATGTCAGACTGGATGCCGCCAACATTAAGTAACACAGTCTCTTCATTTTCATCTTGTCACCTTCCAATTAAAGTTGATATTGCAGGGAATAAAAAATAGCGTCGTGATATCCTTGTTTTCCTAAGTTATTTTCCGCATACCGATAACTCAGGATAAAACTCAGATTTTTGCTAAAAGACCAATTAACAGATAAAGCTCCATTAAAACCAAAATCTTTTCCATCACCAGATAAAATCAAATAATCATCTTCGCGATTAAAAAAGTGTTCTTGCCACCAGGTCAACTTAAAGTCTTGCTTAAATAGATTTAGCTTATGGCTTGCCAGAAAATAAACATACCCACCGTTGAAACCACCTTCAAAGTTAGCGTCAAAGCTCTTATAAGTGGCATCGACAAAATGTCCTGCCAGGGCAACTTGTAGATAAGTATCGTCATAACTTTTGTCCCAGCTCAGTCCCAACATGGTGTTGGTTTCGCCCCAACTGGGTTTACTCTTGTCAAACACTTGGCCATAGAGATTCCAATCTGTCTCCCCTAAGTTAATCTGACCTATCACATTAATCTCTGTGCCGTAGTAGGCTCCATCATCCGGGTCTTCCCACTTTACATGGCCATAAATATCCCCATACTCATTACCAACGGCACCTTTCAGAGTGATAAATGGGTTATTGTCTTTGGCCTCGCCAAAATAATCCGATGCTTTGGATTGCCAATCCATCATCCCGGCTTCAACAGCCAACATAGCCGCCTGACAATGGCCACCAAGGCAGGCAGAGATAATTAAAGGGCATAACAATTTCGTGTTCATATTCAATCCTTCCTTCCCGACTCAAGTTAATTATTTACAGAAGCAGAATTGAATAGGTGAACTAAATCACATGAAAATGTTTATTTTGTCTTTTTGTTAAAAGGTTTAATAAGGATCATCAAAAAATAAAATTTTATTTTTTGATGAGCGAGATCACAAAGAGCTAATTAACACTCAAAAACTTTTATTCTCCAACTTATAATAAACCAACACTTTTTTGAGTATTTTAAAATGGATAAGCCCGAGCATAACCGTATACGGGAAGCTATTTTGGATTTGGCAGAGTCTGTTATTGCCAAAGAAGGATTATTGTCTCTGAAAGTATCAGATATCACCAAAGGATTGGGCATATCCACGACTCTGTTCTACAGCATCTTCAAGACCAAGGAAGATATTCTGGTGGCTCTCACCTGTCGCGCCTTTGACCAGGTACTTGGGCTACGTTGGTGGCTCAATCTGGAGGGTTACTCAGGATTAGAGAAATTTATCGCCTATATTCTCAATGAGATCCAATTTACCGAGACCTACTGCCTACGCAGTTCCATCTCCACCATCTCCTGCAACAGGTTGATCTTCAACAAGGCCAGTGCCACTTATCTGCGTAACCTAAATCGACTGGCCATGGATTATTGGGAAACCCCGCTCCAACTTCTGGCTCAAGCAAAAGAGCAGCAGGAGATCTTGGCCAGTGATGTGCAGATCCAGCAGTTTTGCCATCTGTTATGCACCTATCTGAGAGGTCGAGAGTTGGTGGGGAATACCTATGCCGGTAAGGAGTACAGCCTGGATGTCAGGTTTGATAACGCCAGGCTGCTCACTCAACTGCTCAAAGAGTTATGCCCAGGCAAAAGACTTAATCCCCAAACTCTTGCCAGAGCGCAGCAGTTGCGTCGCGAATTACCCCGCTACAGAGAATTACGCCAACAACAGCTAAACACTTGAGTGAACCAAAGGCCTTGGGTAATTCCACAAGCGACCGGGATTTAAGCCGCACAGTGCACAAAACCAACATAGAAGTAAAAACATCTAGACGTCTAAATTGACAGACGACTGGCTATCCCCTATTCTTTCGCCTAATTTGTCAGGAGATGATGCCGTTAAGACAATGCAATTCAGCGAGTTTGGCTGCTACGGAGGGAATCCCCGGCCAAACGTGATTTACAGAGAGTAGATTTTGACCCAGAACAACACTTCTCCAGCCGTTAAAGCTCCGGCCTCATTTGTGGCGCTGCTGCCACTATTTCTGTTTCTGGCGCTGTTTATCGGTGCCGGGGTCTATTTCCAAAGCCAAGGGGTAGATTTTGCCTTCTATCAGTTGCCAAGTCCGATAGCGATATTACCGGCGATTGTACTGGCCATTTTGCTGTCCAAGCAAAAGCTCAACCAGACCATGAACACCTTTATGGCGGGGATAGGCCACAACAACATCATCGCCATGTGCCTCATCTACCTGTTAGCCGGTGCTTTTGCCGCCGTAGCCAGTGCCACTGGAGGGGTCGATGCCACAGTTGCCCTGGGGCTTAAACTGATCCCGGCCAATCTGTTGCTGCCCGGTTTTTTCATTATCGCCGCCTTTATCGCCACCGCCATGGGCACCTCCATGGGCACGATTGCCGCTGTAGCCCCTATCGCACTCGGGGTTGCCGATCAGGCAGGGATTGAACTGCCACTGATGGCCGGCTCTGTGATGTCCGGCGCCCTGTTTGGTGACAACCTGTCTATTATCTCGGATACCACTATTGCCGCCACCCGCACTCAGGGCTGCGAAATGAGAGACAAGTTCCGCGAAAACCTGATCTTTGCCATTCCGGCGGCGATCGTGACCCTGCTGCTATTCGGTTTCCTATCTTCCGGTCAAGCCGAACTGCCACCGCAGGAGGTCGACTTTGTTAAGGTGTTGCCTTACTTGAGTATTCTGGTGCTGGCCGTCGCCGGGTTAAACGTATTTGTGGTACTGGCCATCGGCATTTTGCTGGCCGGGACCACGGGATTTCTCACTCAGGACTATTCGTTGCTGACCTTCGGCCAAGACATCTATAAAGGCTTTGGCAATATGCAGGAGATTTTTATCCTCTCCATGCTGGTTGGTGGTTTGGCAGCCCTGATGCAGCAGCAAGGTGGTCTGAGCTTTGTCAGCCAACAGATTGAAAAACTGATCGCCCGTTTCTCCCGCGCCAAAGGCGAAGCCTCCTGTCGTGCCGCCGAACTGGGTATGGCAGGAATTGTCGCCTTAACCAACTCCTGTGTGGCCAACAATACCGTCTCTATTGTGGTCAGTGGTGATATCGCCAAAGACCTGGCCGCCAAACATGGCGTGGCCCCGAAACGCGCCGCCAGTGTTCTGGATATTTTCGCCTGTATTATTCAGGGACTTATTCCCTACGGTGCCCAGGCCTTGCTGATAGCTTCCCACTTCAAGATCTCTCCCCTGGAAGCGGTTGCCAACACTTGGTACTGTATGATCCTGGCATTGGTCGCTGTAGTGATTGTGATACTGCGCCCCCGCAGTTAAACTAACAAATACAAAAACCAAACCGGTCCCTGCGACCGGTTTTTTGTCGCTGCCGTTTGGCAAGCATTATTGAATACTGATATTCAAACGAGCCACTGCATGCCCCCTTACGAGCAATATCACAAACAAGATCCGCAGCGCCTGGCATTTATGATGTCTCTGGTAGGCGTTAGCATAGCGGCACTGGGTATGATTTCTTCCTTTTGGGCCGCTTATGACAGTATGGGCAGTGCTATTTTCAACATGCGCATGGACAGACTGGGTGACTATTTAAGCTCGCCACTGGCCTATGTCTACAACATCTCGCTACTGCTCGGCGGTGCTTGCTTCACCTTGGCCATGGGAGGCCTCTGGTGGCAAAAGCACAGCGCGGCGGCCAACTTACTGTCAAGGTCGGGGATAGCTGTGGGGGTGGGGATAGCGGCGCTTGGTGTGTTTCCCTATAATGAACTCTTTGCTCACCAGTTGGCGGCCATCTTCTTTATTGCCAATACCTTGGTGATGTTTACTCTTTGCTGCTACTGCTTTGTTTCCCATCGAGCACTGTGTAACCTGCCGCTGTGCCTGTTTAGCCTGCTGGGAATAGTATCCGGTATTGGCTTGTTATCTCAGTTGCAATGGCCATCGATGAATTATGCCTCTTGCCCGGCGCAAACCCTCTGCCTTTCGGTATGGTTTATGTGGTTGCACTCCATTGCCACTGTGTTTGCCGGCCTCAGCCTATCGGCCACGGTTTATCGGCTGTGGCACTGGTCGCAGCCGACAAACGACTGATGTAACCCTGGCAATAAAGGCCTGCAATGACCCACGCAAGAGCATCTCAACAAGCCACAATCCGCCTCGCTCACTATCTGGCGCAAACCGGCCTATGTTCAAGGCGCGAAGCCGCCAGGCGCATCGAAGCCGGAGAGATTTTTCTGGGTGACAAACTCGCTAAACACACAGACAGAGTCACCCTCGCCACCGGGCAGCGCCATTGCCTCGAAAAGCTGTTTTATCTGGGCGAGCCCGTCGCCGCCCCGGCAGCTTACACTTATCTGCTATTCAATAAACCCGTCGGCATAGATTGCCGCCTAATCAAGGATGACCCGAGCAGTCTATTGCATCTATTGCCTCAGGATAAACGCCTGTATCCGGCCGGAAGACTGGATAAAGATTCCCGCGGCCTATTGCTGCTCAGCAACGACGGCGAGCTGACCCAGCAACTGATGCATCCGGATTTTTGCCACAGCAAACACTACCGGGTCACTCTGGAGCGAGCATTTACTGACGCGTTTATCCATGCCTTGAGAGCGCCTATGGATTACGGTTATGGCCAGGTGCGGGCATCACAAGTCACACCGATTTCGGCAAACAGTTTTGAAATTATTCTGACTCAGGGCAAGAAGCGGCAAATTCGCCGTATGTGTCGGCATTTGGGCTACAGAGTCACAGACCTCTGCCGTACCCGGATAATGGAGTTAACACTCGACCAGCTCGCCGAAGGGGAAGTTAGGGAGCTCAGCCATGCACAAATCGCTGCGCTTAAAGATGCAGTACAACCTTGACTAAACAGCTGTGTATTTTTTACGACTCTAAATTATTGGCAAAACCAAGCGCCTGGTTAACTGTATCAACCCAAAACAATATTGTTTGTGGCAACACTCACTCCTCATACTCTCTCAGACAAATCAGCTCTCACCCACGTCGATAGAGGACATTTATAGTGGCCCGTTGTCGCCCCTTGGTTGAACGCGCCATAGGCGGCTTATTGGTCAGCCTGGGGCTGGGATTGGCCTTTTCCTCTGTGGGACGTTCCTGAGCAGTTTCACCGTTAAGGCCGTCAGGGTTGACTGCCTTCACCATTCTTAGGTTCGCTTGCCCGGGAGGAGATGGCTTTATCTTCCTTCTCGACGCCGGGTTGCAACTCAGACAGAAGATCGGCAGCCTGCGTCACGGCAGCCAGATTCGCCTGATGCTCTTCTTCCTCCACAGTCTTGGATTCGACGCGATCTTCCTTACTGCGCCTGAACTCGCCATTGGCCTTGACCTCGGAATCATAGGGCAGATCCTCAATTCCCGGCAGTGAATCAGGAATATCGCTGGGGCTGACATCCACTATCTGTGAGCGGTTCATGGTGATCTTGTATCTGGCATAGCGCGGCGCCTGCTTGCCCTCTTTGAGTACGGCGACCAGATTTATCTGATAACGCCGCTCCACCGACTCGTTAGTTATCCTGCCATCGGTTTCGCTGTAAATTTTGGCCTTACCCCGTTCCAGATAGCGGGCAAAGGGCACTAAGCTGAACACCACCTGCTCCTGCAATGTGTTATAACCGGAGAGAAACTCGGTATCTGCCACCTTAGTTTGAATGCCGTAGTGAAGAATTTCAGCGTCAACCTTATTTTGGCTATGGCGCCGCCGGAGGATCTCTTTGACATCATCAGGGAGATCCCGACTACGCATAAACTCAAGCCAAATCAGCTGCTTGGCAATAAACTTCTGGTTGGTTGTATCCCTCAATATCCGACTCCAACGGGGGCGTCCCCGTTGGATATAGCGCCACAAAGCATTGCGGACATCATCTTTAAAGATCTCCCGCGCGCCGTAAATCAGCGCCAACACCAACACCAATACCAGAGTCACGCCGCTGAATATCCCCTGAGCCTTGATGATCAAGGCTGATACCACCAGCATCACCAGCGCGGTAGCCAACCCTGTGGTTAACTTTTTAAGCCCAGTGTTCAGAGGTTTAATCTCCTCTTTGAGCACCACCCCTTGCTGAATAAGCCGCCTGAGCAGCAACATCTTGTTGGCAATACGATTGGGATCTTGCAGGGTTTGCGCCGAGTTATAGAGTCGCTCGGCCCGATAGTGATTTTCTACCCGGCAGAGGGTGATCACCTTATCCGACACATGGCTAAAGTCACTGTTTCTGGGACCATGGGCCAACAGCTTCAACAACTGCTGTTCACAAAACCAGGATAAGTAGTTATCGGCATTCTCAAAATAGTGTTTCCATCTGGCATCGGCCGGTTCATTACGGCGAAACTTCTTCAGCAAAATCGCTGTCTGCTCGGTTAACTCCTCCAGCAAAGGATAGAAGTTTTCCGGCTCGGATTGCCGCGAAATCTCTTTGGCATCGTTCTCCATCGCCACCACAAACTGGTAGGCAAACAGGTTCAGATAGAGGCGAAACTCTTCGACGGTACGCTTCTTCTGGCTTACAAACCTGGATTGTACCAGGGGCAGATGCAGACCATCCGAGTAGTAAGAACGCCGTCCGAGAATGGCGCTGAAGTAGTATTCCTCTTCATTCAGGCTCTGCGGCCCTATGCCCATCTCCTTGGGCAGGGAAAAGTAGAGATCCAGCTTGCGCTGCTCCCCAACACCCATCAGATGACTGAATTTGATGGATAGATTTTCTTCCTGCTTGATACGTAGTTTGGACACAATAATGGAAAACTATCAATGAATTGATGAAAGAACCAGACTATAGCCCAAGCAACACGGGAATGGGATAGCGCACAGGCGTTAACTGAAAGGAAATGGTGAAATCGTCAGCAAAAATTCAGCCGTCAATGGATCAGGCGGCAGCCACATACTGTGTTACTCGGTTGGAACAACACAATAGCATAGTCTTTGGCTTCATCGGCATCAAGGATCTCCAGTGCCAGGTGATGCAGGCCTTCATTACTGAGGTTGAAGCTGGAAACATAAGAAAGGTATTGCATATGGGCGGGCCTTGCGCCCTTGCCGGAAAGCTCCTGTTTATCTGTAACCAGGATTTGATAACGCCCCGCCTCTTCCGAAGCCAGTTGCCCCTGCATCAAAATGCTGCCGGCCGGGGTGCCATCCATGTTGAAGTAGCGATAGTTGACCAGAGCTCGCTTGCCTTTGGTCTGCAGATCCAGCAGCAGGTAGTGCTGCGCATCTTCGCCCTCGTTCAACTGCCGGTCGTAGAGTTCAGAGCTGCAATTAAGCGCCAAAGCGGGCGCTGTTTGACTGAAACGATAGATCACCAGCAAACAGCCGAGCAAAAAGATCAGGATCAGCAAATTTATCACCCAAAGCCAACGTCTAGCCACAGAGATCAACCTCCTTAAGCCAAGGTACACTGACAAATGCCTTGACCTGACGTCCATCGCTTATTTTGAGATTGCGTACCACGGACTGTCCCAAATACTCGCCTCTCAATGTGAGGTTAAGGACTTGTTTGTCATGGGAAAGAGAGACATATAATTTGCGCCAAGGGCTGCTCTTACACTGAGCCAATGCCGAGGTCAGCACCTTGCCCTGTTCGGTCAACAACTGATTGTTGGTACGGGAATTGGAGTAGAAAAACAGCTCCATTCTCTGACCAGATAGCAGTGTCAATTCCTGCTTGTTCAGTGGGATAGTGGGTACCACTCTGGGTAAACGATACAGATAGAAGACACTGAGACCAAGCATGAGTATCAGTACCAAGCCCACCAGCAGTTGCTTGGGACCGGCATTCAACCTGGACTCCAGCACTCCCGCGGGTTTACGGGCCACAGATGAGCGTAGCAGATACCCCTGCCCCTTGACCGTTTCAATCAAAGACTCATATTCGGGCCCCAGAAAGGCACGCAACATACAGACAGCACGGGCTACAGACGAATCACTCAAAGGGGGATGATTGTCATCACCGGCGCGCAACTCGATACGGGAGACCAAACGTCCCTGATTGGCAAGCAGGAGTTTCAGCACCTGCAACTCCGCCCGAGGGAGATGCCAACTGTCTCCCCTGCCTTTGTGTTGTAACTCACCGCTGGCTTCATCAAACCAGCAGTCGCCTATCTGCATCATCTTCCTCCTGTTTTATATGAACATGAGTGTATGCAAGAAATCTAATCACTACTGTGATCCTCATAACCCTGACACAGGAAAAAGTTTAAAAAGTGATCCAACTCAGGCAAGGAAGCAAGCAAGAGGGAAGCAAGTAGCGTTTTGTGAACCAGTTCCCATGGTTGAAGGCTTTGAAAACAGGCCTGAAGATTGATAAACCAGCCATTAATTAACATGAATAAAACAAATAAGGTGATTCTGCCCAACCCTTAATCCTCAAAAAGGATTAAGAATAGCCACTCTAATCACCTTAAAAGGTTAAAACTCCAGTCTTTGACAACTCAATATTCATGCGCGCTAAATCACAACCTTCATATCTTATCCCCCTAATCTGAATACAACCGACCCGGTCGGGAAAAACAAAGACAACAAAGGGTGATAAATATGAGCATTAACAGACGTCAGGCCCTGGGCCAGATTATCGGAATTAGCGCCGCAGCAGCCGGAGCCAGCCTTACGGCCACTTGCGCCTTTGCTGCCACGGATGAGTCAGGAAACTACCGCCTGGAGTTGGGTGAAAAACTCAAATATGCTCCATTGGATCCTATGGAGACAGCCAAACTGGCTTATGAAACCGGCGGTGGCTGTATGCATCAGGTATTTCACGCCACTGTGACCATGCTGGCTCGGTCTGCCAGTGTCGATGCCGACAAGTTTGCCACTATTCCAACGGCGCTGGCCGGCTACGGTTTTGCCGGTGTTACCGGCCAAGGCACGCTTTGCGGTAACCTCAATGCAGTAGGTATGTTGGTTAATATTCTCGATGACATTAATGGCCAAAACTCCGCCGTCATAGGTTCCTTGTTCCGTTACTACGAAAATACCGAACTGCCTTTGTCCAGCGATGAGTTCGTTGCCGGTATTGGCTCCACCGCCGAAAAGACTGCCCTGGTGGTCAAATCCTCGGTAGCCAACAGCGTATTGTGTCACTCCTCTATCAGTAACTGGTCCAAGGCCTCAGGCAAGACCTTCTCTGAAAAAGGTGAACGTTGCTATCGTTTGTCGGCCTCTATTGCCTATCACTTAGTGGAACTCTTGAACCGAGCCTACAAGGGTGAAGACTTGGGCGCCCTGCCTGAAAGTAAACCCAGCTCAGAAGCCCAGAGCTGTCAGAGCTGTCATGGCTCCACAAGTACTATGGGACCTGCCGCCAGCGTCAAGACAGACATGGAATGTACCACCTGTCATACCGGGCACTTTAACTGAGGATTATCCAATGAAAATCAGCTATCTGAGCCTGCTGCTCGGCTCGGCCCTGCTATTGGGAGGCTGTGGCAGCGATGATGACAACAATAATGGTGGCGGTGAGATCACGCCTCCGCCACCACCTGTGGAAAAACCCAGTCAGGATATCGCCGAAGCAAGTAGTATTGAGTTGACTCTCAACAGCTTCGACCCAGATTCAGGCCAGGTCACCTTTGCCCTGCAAAACGCCGAAGGCAAAGCGCTCACCAATGCCGCCAAGTACCAAATCACCTACTTTGGCTATCCGGCAGAAGAGCAAGCTTCCACCAAGCCCAAAGCCTGGAAACGCTGGCATGTAACCTATGGTTACAGCTGCGACCCGACAACCGAGTGCGCCGAGCCGCTGCAGGCTCTGGAAAGTGCCGGCAGCTACAGTTTCAGTCCATCAGGGCTCGACTGGGACGCTAATGCTGCTACTGGCGCGGTTAGCCGTTACAAGGTAGCCATAGAGGTGTTCGGAACTGAAATCAGCAATGAAGTGACGCTCTATTCTCCCACTACAGACGTAAACTAAAGGTCACCAATCCCAAATGCCGCTGATCAATGAGAGCAACGGCATTTGGGACTCCTCCTCCTCCTCAAACTCAGTCATACGACAGGCCCAAAGATGATTGCCTGGACTCAGTTGAATAAGTGAATAGTCGGCCAAAATATCCATCTCCAGAACATGCAACCTGAGCTCCAATTTACCCGACTGAGCCAAAGCCTTATTGATAGCCTCCCGCATTGCCATCAAGTATGGAGGGAGTTCTTCTTCACCTAATAGCAGTTTATCCTGATAGGGTTCCAGACTCATCATATAGCTTAGTGAACCAAGCTCAACGCCTTCTATAGTACCTGCCAGCTCAATACCCGCCCACGGCTCATTATCATAGCGATAGCTGACCTTCAGTCTGGTCTGCCCATTTTCTGTGGTTATCCCAAGCCTGAGTTTCTCCCCTCCCCTTGGTCCCCCGGCTTTGCCGGGGTTAATTAAACTCGCTTCACAATTAAAGCTTGGGTTTAGATACTTGGAAATCAAGGTGTCAACCGCCAGGATACCCACAACAAATAACAGCAGTAACAACAGCAATATCCAGCTCCGGTTTTGGCGTAAGCGCCACGGCAGAGTCGATTCAGTCACAGCGCAACGCCTCCTTCAACCAAGTATGCTCGGGGGCACAATCATTCATCTGAGACATGGTCAACTTGTAAGCTTTAAAGTACTCCCCTTGGTCACTTTCTCCCTTGAGCACCATACTCAATACCTTACTGTCATCACTGAGGGAAATGGAAATCGTACGCCAGCTATCAGGGCAAGGAGCCAGCCAGCCTTCAATGTTCTGAGTCAGATCTTTCAATGTCGCCAATGCCTTGGGTTCGCCATAGAGACGCAGGAAGGTAGTATTGCCCGAAGGGTGCGCGAGTTTTATCACTTCATCCGGCGTTTCCAGATAGCGCAGCGGTCCGACTCTGGACGATAGAAAAAACAATACCAACCCACTCAGCAGTAACATCCAAAAAAAATGATACCAGGGTGCCTTTCCCTTTAAAAACAGAGAGATTGGTTTACTTTTTCGAGTTTTGCTGTGCAGTAAAAAACCTTGCCGGTCGATGGGCTCCAACAGGCCACAGTAATCAGGCCCCAGGTATTGGCGGATACGGGCCACCGCTTGTTCCAATAAATGCTCTTGGTTGACGGGAATGCCCGCCTCCTGCAGCAATTGCATTCTGGAAACCACCTTGCCCTGATGGCTCAACAAAACACTCAACACACATTGCTCTATTTCAGACAAGACCCAAATCTTACCGGACCCAGTATGTTTGAGCGTGCCGGTATCGGCATCAAACCAACAGCAACCTATCTGCATGGCATTGCTCAGCAGCAAATGAATGGCGGCAGTATAAGGAAAAAAAACACCCATCCAGAGTGATCTGCATGGGTGTTTTCAGGCTTTTAAGAAAAGCGTGAACCTTCTCTCAGACTTTTCTCACGATTAAAACTTTGTTAATTAACAATATGATACATGCTTTTCTAAAATGTAGAACTGTTAAGCCAGAGATGTATCAGAATACTGGCGATATAACCTAGGGCGATAACAGGCGTCCACTTGAGGTGAGCCCCAAAAGTATAAATGCCCCTCGCTTGCCCCATCAGAGCGACCCCTGCAGCACTGCCGATAGACAGCAAACTGCCCCCGACTCCGGCAGTCAGGGTTACCAGCAACCATTGCCCCAGAGCCATATCCGGATTCATGGTCAGTACGGCAAACATCACAGGAATGTTGTCTATGATGGAAGACAACACCCCAATGGCGATATTGGCATAAGTGGGATCCCACTGGGTGTACATGGCGTGAGACACCATACTCAGATAGCCCATAAAGCCCAAGCCGCCGACACAGAGCACCACGCCATAGAAGAACAGCAAAGTATCCCATTCGGCTCTGGCAATACGGCTGAAGACATCGAAAGGCACCACGTTACCCAGTTGCTCCAGACGCTTTTCATCCTGCATCAGGCGCGCCTTCTCCTGCGCCCTTGCCAATGCTTTGGGGAAATTCTTCCTCAGGTAGAAGCCAAAGCACTGCAGTAGTCCAAGGCCTGTCATCATGCCCATCACAGGTGGCAGCCCCAACAATGAATGAGCACAAACAGCCATAGAAATAGTAAACAGGAACAGCAGTACTATCCGCTTGGCGCCTGTCTTGGTATAAACTTTTTCAACCAGGGCATCGGATTTTTCCCTGGAAATAAACAGGCTCATGATCAGCGCCGGCACCAGGAAGTTCACCAGTGATGGCAGGAACAGCTTAAAGAACTCGGAAAAGTGCACCATGCCCTTTTGCCACACCATCAAAGTGGTGATATCCCCAAAGGGACTGAAGGCACCACCGGCGTTGGCCGCCACCACTATGTTGATACAGGACAGGGTGATAAAACGGCGATTATCGGCGCCCATTTTCATTACCACGGCGCACATCAATAATGCCGTGGTCAGGTTATCGGCGATAGGTGAGATAAAGAAGGCCAATAAGCCGGTAAGCCAAAATATCTGGTATAAACTGAAGCCCTTGCCGACCATCCAACAACGTAAAGCATCAAACAACCGCCGCTCTTCCATCGCGTTGATATAGGTCATTGCTACCAGCAAAAACAGCAACAATTCGGCATATTCGAGCAGGTTATGCTTAAAAGCTGCCTCGGCCACTTCCGACATACCGTTTTGGGTATAGATATAACCTATCATGCCCCAGATAAGACCGGCGGCGACCAATACAGGCTTGGACTTCCTCAGGTGCAGTTTCTCCTCCCCCATCACCAGCAAATAGGCGATGGTAAATAGAGTCAGTGCCAGATACCCCACAGTTGAGTCGGTCAGGTTCAGATTATTTACGGCTTCCGTGCTAGCCAGGACCGCAGGCGAAAACAGTCCGGACAAAATTCCTCCTAAGGCTGCGCAGCCCCCATGCAAACGCATCAACTTCATTTCAATGATCTCTCGGTAGGAAATTAACTAAAACCTAGCACAGAGACAGGAAATCAAATCTTGATAAAACGCAAATTTCTGTAATTTAAGTGAGCAAGCCCAAGCCTTAAGCGGCAGACAACTGAAGAAAGGTTACCAAGGACTGGCAAAAAAACACCATAGATCACAAAAGCGCCCGCAGGCGCTTTTATCTGGTTCACACTTTTTTATATCACGACTTTTTAGAAGGAGTACAGCAGTGTCATGTTGGTTTCGGTATCTGTGCTCTTTTTGTCATCCAGCGGATCGCTGTTATAACGCACGACCACGGCGAACTTCATCGCCAATGCACCTATGATATTAGCGGTCAACGAAGTCTCGGAACGCGCGTCGAGCTTGTCACCATAGTCAGCAACAAACATCTGGCGGAATTTGGAGGTCTTGCTGATCTCAAGCTCATAGTTAATCACTCCGTGAGCCACCCAGCTGGCATCTGAGTTGTAACCCAGAATAGCCCGCTGCTCACTGTCCAGACGCTGATACTGGTAACCAGGACCTATCTCGGCATCCAGGAAACTCTTGCTGCCCTGGAAAACCCGGTAGCCGTAACCGGCTGCGCTGTTGAATTTATAATCATAACCTGTAAAGGGATCGGCTTCGTAACTGGTGTTGGCAAACAGATAACTGCGCTCATCCAGACGGTAGTTGCCCTGAACGCCACCAAAGTAACGCTTGGCGGTAACTTCTTCAGAATCTTCCTTATACAGACCTTCGAGCAGATACTGGTTTTCCCAGTTACCCAGTTCGTGTTTCATCGCCAGGCGACCCTTCACCGAAGAGGTATCAGTGTTACCTGTGGTCAGGGTAGCACCCAACTCCGCCTCACCGGCAAATGTTTTATCACCTTCGACAAAGTCGGCCCCTGCGTGAGCAAATGGTGCGACCAGCAGAATGGCTGCAGCGCTAAGCAGTTTTTTCATTCTTGTGCATCTCCGTTCAAAGCAATCCCTAAAAAAACGGGCGCCATCTTAACATCTACAGCGAAAAATACGAAACAGCTCGCATTTTTCAGCCGAAAAACCTGATTGCGTACACTATCTTGATAACAATGGCCCCCAATCATGCCCGCAACCCGGCCGCAGACATCAGTAGTCGCAATAGCGAAGAGACACTCAGCAAAGAAAGAACACTCAAGCACCAAAGCAGCAGCATCCAGCAGCCTGGACGGCTATCGAGCCAAGCCTTAGCGGGGGCCAACAGCCGGATGGCCCGGCCCCTCAAAGCATTAATGATAGGCATCATCGGCGCTCACCTTGCCGCGGAACACATAATAGGTCCAGCAGGTATAGACCAAAATAATCGGGATAATGAACAGGGCCCCCACCAGCATAAAACCTTGGCTCTGGGGCGGTGACGAGGCCTGCCAAATGCTGATTCCCGGTGGAATAATGTAGGGCCAGATGCTGATCCCAAGACCGCAGAACCCCAGTAACACCAACAGCAGCGTCATCACAAAGGGTTGGTAAGTATCTTGCCTTTGCAGCCCCAGGTACAGATTCCATCCCAGCAGCGCCGTCAACAAAGGCACGGGTGAGAGGAAAATAAGGTTCGGCAGTGAAAACCAACGCTCGGCGATTTGGGGATGTGCCAAAGGCGTCCAGATACTGACCAGCACTATGGCCACCAACAAGCCTATGAGCAAAGAGCGGCTCAGCAGAAACATCTGTTGCTGCAGATGCCCCTGGGTCTTCATGATCAGCCAACTGCTGCCAAGGAGCCCGTAAGCGACCACCAGGCCGACACCGCATAAAAGCGGGAAAGGCGCCAGCCAGTCGAGCTGCGAGCCGGCAAAGCTGCGATCTATGACGGGGAAACCGGATATCACAGCCCCCAGCACCACCCCCTGAAAGAAGGTCGCAGCCACAGAGCCGATGGCAAACGCCCTGTCCCAGGCTTTTCTGTGGCCTTCAAATGCCTTGAAGCGAAACTCAAACGCCAAGCCTCGAAAGATAAGCGCCACCAGCATAAAGGTCAGCGGAATCGCCAAGGCATCGATAATCACCGCATAAGCCAGCGGAAAGGCACCGAACAATGCGGCCCCGCCCAATACCAGCCAGGTTTCATTGCCGTCCCACACGGGCGCCACTGAGTTCACCATGATATCTTTGTCATCCCTGTCTTCAACCAAGGGCAGCAGTATCCCCACTCCCAGGTCGAAACCATCCATGACTATGTACATCAAGGTGGCGAAAATAATAATCACAAACCAGATAACAGCCAGATCGATACCCATACTCAGCTCTCCTTAATGCAGCTCGTCGCTGTGAAACTGTGAAATTCGCCCGACCAACGCCGGGCTTTCGGATAAGGCTTCCTCGACCTTGGGCCCCTGACGGATAAGATTGAGCAGATAGAGATACCCCAAACCAAACACCAGGCTGTAGACTACAAAGAACCCCAGCAGGCTCAGGCTCATATGCAGCTCGCCATGGGCGGAGACCGCATCCTGGGTGCGCATTACCCCATGAATGATCCAGGGTTGCCGCCCCACTTCCGTGGTTATCCAACCGGCCAACAGCGCTATGAGTCCCGATGGTCCCATGAACAGACTGAAGCGCAGAAACCAGCGGCGCTGGTACAGGCCACCACTGTGTCTTAGCCAAAGGCTGACGACACCGAGCAGCAGCATCAACATGCCCAGTCCGACCATGACCCGAAATGACCAAAAGACGATAGGGACATTGGGCCTGTCTTCCACGGCAAATTCCTTCAGCGCCGGCACCTGGGCCTGGCTGTCGTGCATCAAGATCAAACTGGCCAGCGCCGGGATCTTGAGGGCATAGTCAGTGGTTTCTGTCTCCATATTGGGCCAGCCAAACAGGATAAGCGGTGTCGGCTCACCCGAGCTGTTGTCCCAGTGGCCTTCCATGGCGGCGACTTTAGCCGGTTGATGCTCCAGGGTATTGAGCCCGTGAATATCCCCAAGCAAGGCCTGCAAAGGTGCACAGGCGAGGATCATCCACAGCGCCATGGAGAACATCTTGCGCACCGCCGGGTTGTCGTTGCCTTTAAGCAAGTGCCAGGCGCCCGATGCCGCCACCATCAAGGCGCAGCAGATAAAGGCGGCCACCGCCATATGCGAAAGACGCGGAATAAAGGAAGGGTTGAAGATAACCGCCAACCAGTCTGTCGGTACTACTTGACCGACTTCAATGACAAAGCCCTGGGGCGTGTGCATCCAACTGTTGGAGGCCAAGATCCAGAACATGGACATTAGGGTGCCGAGGGCAACCATGCAGGTGGAAAAGAAGTGCAGCTGATCGCCGACTTTCTTCCAGCCAAACAGCATCACCCCCAAAAATCCGGCTTCTAGGAAGAAGGCGGTCAACACTTCATAGGTCAAAAGAGGGCCGGTAATACTGCCGGCAAACTCGGAAAAACCGCTCCAGTTGGTGCCGAACTGGTAAGCCATCACCAAGCCGGAAACCACCCCCATACCAAAGTTGACCGCAAATACCTTGGACCAAAAATGATACAACTGCTTGTATAGCGGATTACGCTTTTTGAGCCAAAGCCCTTCCAGTACCGCGAGATAACTTGCCAGGCCAATGGTGATGGCCGGGAAGATAATGTGAAAAGAAACCGTGAAGGCAAACTGTATGCGTGCCATTTCGAGTGCATCCAGTCCAAACATGAACCACCTCAAAGGGTCAATAAACCTGGCAGGCATCTTAAGGACTGAGACAAAACTATAATAGATACAGAAAATACGATTTTATATATAACAGATTGAATAATTGTTATGCTGGACACGGGCAATAAAGCAGAGTAAACCATGGCCAAATATGAAACCCTGATCCAGCAATTGAGGCAGCAGATACAGAGCGGTGTCTGGCAGGTGGGTGACCGCTTACCTTCACTCAGGGAGCAGACTCAGCAGAGCCAGATGAGTTTGATGACAGTGATGCATGCCTATCAGGTGTTGGAGAGCCAGGGTTGGATAATCTCCCGCCCCCGCTCAGGTTACTTTGTCGCCCCGAAAGTGGCTGCCCCCAAGCCTCAAGGTCTGCATCAGTCCAGTGCTGTGACCCGCGCCGAGTCGGTGGATATCAACGCCTTTATCTTTGAGGTGTTGCAGGCCAGTCGCGATCCGGGGATCACGGGGTTTGGCTCCGCCTACCCGGACCCCGGGCTGTCGCCCCACAAACAGTTGAACCGGGCCTTGATTTCAAGCGCCAGGACCCTGGATTCCGCCAGCGCTCTGGACAATCTGCCACCCGGGAACCCGGCGCTCAGGCATATCATAGCCCAGCGCTACGCGGCGCAGGGAATGAGCATCTCGCCGGATGAAATAGTGATCACCGCGGGGGCACTGGAGGCATTGAACCTGAGCCTGCAGGCGGTTACCCGTCCCGGGGATTGGGTGGTGATAGAAAACCCCGCCTTTTACGGCGCGCTGCAGTCGCTGGAGCGCCTCGGCCTCAAGGCGCTCGCCATTCGCACCCATCCCCAGGAAGGAATAGATCTACAGTCTCTGGCCCAGGCGCTGCAAACTCACAGGGTCAAGGCCTGCTGGTTGATGACCAACTTTCAAAATCCCCTTGGCTGCAGTATGAGCGATGACAAGAAGCGTCGTTTGCTGAAACTCTTGCAGGAACACGACTGCTTTTTGATTGAAGACGATGTCTACAGTGAACTCTATTTTGGCAAGGAGAAGCCCCTGCCGGCCAAGGCCTTCGACCCGGACAATAGAACCCTGCACTGCGGCTCCTTCTCCAAGTCTCTGGTGGGCGGTTTTCGCGTCGGTTGGGTAGCCGCCGGCAAGATGGCGCTCAGTATTCAAAAACTGCAACTGATGAGCACCCTGGCCACCAGCACCCCGGTGCAATTGGCACTGGCCCATTACCTGTCGACCCGCAGTTATGAGACCCACCTGCGACAATTGAGGCGCACCCTGGAGCAGCGAAAGTTTGCCACCTGGCAGGCATTGAAGAGCCGCTTACCCGACAGTGTCAGAGTGCATTATGGCGATGGCGGCTATTTTCTCTGGGTAGAGTTACCCGAGGGGCGGGACACCACAGAGCTTTATCGCCAGGCACTCTGGCAAGGAATAAGCCTGGCGCCGGGACAGATGTTCTCGGCGCACCGGGAGTTCAGCCACTGTTTTCGCATCAATGCCTCACTGCCTGGCGGGCCAAAATTGGAGCAATCGATAGCCAGCCTAGCCAAGCTTATCAAAAAGGCGTTGTGATGACTCAAGAGCCATCCGGAAAACACTCCGCCAACCTCAGCCCTATCACCCAAGTGTGTCGTAACAGCCAAGGCGCAACAACTAGCGCCCACCTCGGATTTACACTCTGGAAGCTAAAAGTAAAAAAGCCCGCGAATGCGGGCTTTCAATACAGAGAACGGGATTACAGATTGATCTGTGGGTCCAGTTCGCCGGTCTGATAACGCTTGTACATGGCCTGCAGTGACAGTGGCTTGATCTTGGAGCCCATACCGGCACAACCGAAGGCTTCGTAGCGCACGGTACAGATGTCGGCCATAGCTTCCATAGAGGCCTTAAGGAATTTGCGTGGATCAAACTCAGTTGGGTTTTCGGCCAGGAACTTACGTACCGCACCGGTTGATGCCAGACGCAAATCTGTATCGATGTTAACCTTACGTACACCGTGCTTGATGCCTTCAACAATCTCTTCCAGCGGCACGCCGTAAGTTTCAGGGATCGCGCCACCATACTGGTTGATGATCTGCAGCCACTCCTGAGGTACAGAAGAAGAACCGTGCATGACCAGGTGAGTGTTGGGGATACGGGCGTGGATCTCTTTGATGCGGTCGATACGCAGCACATCGCCGGTAGGCTTGCGGCTGAACTTGTAAGCACCGTGGCTGGTACCTATGGCGATGGCCAGGGCATCCACGTGAGTGTCGGCCACGAAGCGGGCAGCCTCTTCCGGGCTGGTCAACATCTGCTCATGGCTCAGGGTGCCTTCGGCGCCGATACCGTCTTCTTCACCGGCCATACCGGTTTCCAGGCTACCCAGACAACCGATTTCACCTTCAACAGAAACACCACAGGCATGGGCGAACGCCACTGTCTTGCGGGTGACATCGACGTTGTACTCATAAGAGGCAGGAGTCTTGCCGTCAGACATCAAGGAACCGTCCATCATCACAGAGCTCATGCCGAGCTGGATGGAACGCTGACACACGTCAGGGTGGGTACCGTGATCCTGGTGAATACACACAGGGATATCCGGATACTGCTCGAGGGCGGCCGCCATCAGATATTTGAGGAACTGAGGACGGGCATACTTACGGGCACCGGCTGAAGCCTGCACGATCACAGGGCTATCAGTGGCTTCGGCGGCCTGCATGATAGCACGCATCTGCTCCAGGTTGTTGACGTTGAACGCCGGGACGCCGTATCCATGTTCGGCGGCGTGGTCCAGCAGTTGGCGTAGGGAAATAAGGGCCATTTTTTTACTCCAATAATAGGGTGAATTACTTCACCGAGGTCGCTATCGCTTGGATTTAACTTGATGCTCCCGGCAAAGCCGGGAGCGGTTTCTTTATAATTCTTTTGACTTTGCTTAGTTACCGCGGGCCTTGAGCATAGCCACTGCCGGTAACTCTTTACCTTCGAGGAACTCGAGGAAGGCGCCGCCGCCGGTAGAGATGTATGACACCTTGTCGGCGATACCGTATTTATCCACGGCGGCAAGAGTATCACCGCCACCAGCGATGGAGAAGGCCGGTGACTCGGCGATCGCCTGGGCGATACGCTTGGTGCCTTCGCCGAACTGGTCAAACTCAAACACCCCTACCGGGCCGTTCCAGACTATAGTACCGGCTTTTTGCAGGATAGCTGCCAAGGCTTCGGCGCTGTCCGGGCCTATATCAAAAATCATCTCATCGTCGGCAACCTCGGCCACTGGCTTCAAGGTAGCCACGGCTGCAGGGCTGAACTCCTTGCCAACCACTACATCGGTAGGCACAGGGATATCGCCGCCACGGCTCTGGGCATTGGCCACCAGGCGCTTGGCTTCATCGATAAGGTCGGCTTCATAGAGTGACTTGCCCACAGGATGGCCGGCGGCGGCTATAAAGGTGTTGGCGATACCACCACCCACCACCAGTTGATCCACTATGCCGGATAGAGACTCAAGCACTGTCAGCTTGGTTGACACCTTGGAGCCTCCGACAATCGCCACCAAGGGACGTGCCGGGTTATCCATCGCCTTACCCAGGGCATCCAGCTCGGCTGCCAACAATGGGCCGGCGCAGGCTATCGGGGCAAACATGCCGACTCCGTGAGTCGAGGCCTGGGCGCGGTGAGCAGTACCGAAGGCATCCATCACATAGACATCACACAGGGCCGCCAGCTGCTTGGAAAGCGCCTCGTCGTTTTTCTTCTCACCCTTGTTGAAGCGGACGTTTTCAAACACCACGACTTCGCCTTGGGCAACTTCGACGCCTTCAAGATAGTCTTTTTCCAGGCGCACCGGGCAATCCAGCGCCTTGGCCAGATAGTCAACCACAGGCTTGAGGGAAAACTCCTCATTATATTCGCCTTCGGTTGGTCGTCCCAGGTGGGACATCACCATCACGGCAGCCCCTTTTTCCAGTGCCAGTTTGATGGTGGGCAGTGACGCCCGCAGACGCGCGTCGCTGGTGACGACACCATCGACCACCGGCACGTTGAGATCTTCACGGATCAGCACACGCTTGCCCTGAAGATCCAGCTCTGACATCTTGATAATTGCCATTTTTACGCTTCCTTCTTAATCAAAAACAAATCTGTTTCACTAAGGGCGGCAGCTTCCCTGCCCCCTGAAATAATCTGTCGCAGTCTCTCAGGCGCTGCGGGCCTTGATCATCGCCAGTGCCGTATCCAACATACGGTTGGCAAAACCCCATTCGTTGTCGCACCAAAGCAACAGCTTCACCAGTTGGCCATCACTGACCCGGGTCTGGGTACCATCGACCACGCTGGAGCGCGGATCATGATTAAAATCGCATGATACCAGAGGCTCATCAGTATAGCCCAGAATCCCCTCGAGCCGGCCGTGGGTCGCCTGCTCCAACACTTGGTTTACCTTGGCAATATCCACTCTGTCGTTGAGGGTCACAGACACATCTATAGCGGTAACATTAATAGTGGGCACCCGCACAGAGATAGCCTCAAACTTATCCTTCATCTGCGGCAGGATACGCTCTATGCCGCGGGCAAGCTTGGTATCTACCGGAATAATTGATTGCCCGGCGGCGCGGGTACGGCGCAGATCGTCGTGATAGGCATCTATCACCTGTTGATCATTCATCGCCGAGTGGATAGTGGTAATGGCACCGCTCTTGACCCCAAAGTGCCGGTCCAGCACATCGATGACAGGGACAATACAGTTGGTGGTACAGGATGCGTTGGACACCACTGTGTGTTCGGCGGCCAACAGTTCCTGGTTGACACCATAGACTATGGTGGCGTCAACATCCGCCGAAGAGGGGTGACTTATCAATACCTGGCGGGCACCGGCCTGGATATGAGCCTCACAGCTCTGTCTATCAGAGAGGGCGCCGGTAGCTTCGAACACCAAGTCGATATCCAGCTCGCCCCAGGGCAGTTTGTCCGCCTCCGGCTCGGCCAACAGGGTAATGCTGTCATCCCCCAGTTGCATCATGCCATCGGCAAGGCTCGCGCGGCTATGGAAGCGACCATGGGTGGTGTCATAGTTGGTGAGGTGGACTATGGCCTCGGGCTTAGCCAGTTCATTGATAGCAACGATCTGAATTTGCTGCCTTTTACCCGATTCGTATAAGGCACGGAGAATTGAACGGCCGATGCGGCCATAACCATTGATTGCGACTCTGATCATGGAGATCCTGTTCCTCTAATGAGGGATGCTGATTGGGTAACGGCCTGACTTCCCGACAGGCCGTTGCACTTCCTGTGCGGCATTCCATTGCCTGGTTGCCGCACAGTCATTTCCAATCAGGCAGGCGCGGCTCAGGCGAGCAGAGCCTTACCGGCTTCAACCACTTTATCGACAGTGAAACCGAACATCTCAAACAACTGATTGGCAGGCGCCGACTCACCGAAGCTGGTCATGCCAATAATGCGACCGTTCAGGCCGACATATTTATACCAGTAATCGGCTATGCCCGCTTCCACGGCCAGTCGTTTTGTGACATTGGCTGGCAGTACAGCTTCTTTATAAGCCGCGGTTTGCTGGTCAAATACGTCGGTAGATGGCATGGAAACCACGCGCACCTTGGCGCCAGTAGCGGCCAGCTCAACCTGGGCCTTAACCGCCAACTCGACTTCGCTGCCGGTGGCAATGATGATCAGCTCAGGCGCGCCTTCGCAATCCACCAGCACATAACCGCCCTTGGCCACATCATTCAGTTGCTCGGCGCTGCGTGGCATCTGGGTCAGGTTCTGACGCGAGAAGATCAGCGAAGTTGGGCCGTCTTTGCGCTCAATGGCGTATTTCCAGGCGATAGCAGATTCTACCTGGTCACATGGGCGCCAGGTGCTCATGTTGGGAGTCATACGCAAAGAGGCAATCTGCTCAACCGGCTGGTGAGTCGGGCCGTCTTCACCCAGCCCAATGGAGTCGTGGGTATAGACTTGAATATTCTGCACCTTCATCAGCGCGGCCATCCGCATGGCGTTACGGGCATATTCCATAAACATCAGGAAGGTGGCACCGTAAGGTACAAACCCACCGTGCAGGGCAATACCGTTGATGATGGCGGTCATACCAAACTCACGCACACCATAGTGCAGGTAGTTGCCGCTGGCATCTTCGGCCGAAATAGGCTTGGAACCTGAGTACATGGTCAGGTTGGAAGGCGCCAGGTCGGCACTGCCCCCTAAGAATTCAGGCAACATTTTACCGAAGGCTTCCAGTGCATTTTGCGAGGCCTTACGGGAAGCGATATTGGCAGGATTGGCCTGCAGCTGCTCTATGTAGGCTTTGGCATCGGCGTCAAAGTTGGCAGGCAGTTCACCGTTGAGGCGACGCTTGAGCTCGGCGGCCAGCGCGGGGTGAGCGGCTTCATAGGCAGCGAACTTGTCGTTCCAGCTGCTTTCGGCGGCCTTACCGGCTTCCTTGGCATCCCAGGCAGCATAGATTTCAGATGGGATCACGAATGGCTCATGCTTCCAGCCCAGGAATTCACGGGTGGCGGCAATTTCAGCATCACCCAGCGGCGCACCGTGGCAATCATGAGAACCGGACTTGTTGGGAGAACCGTAACCTATTACGGTCTTGCAGCAGATCAGCGATGGACGCGGATCAGCCTTGGCGGCTTCAATGGCGGCGTTAATAGCTTGTGGGTCGTGACCATCGACACCGGCAACCACGTGCCAGCCATAGGCTTCAAAGCGCTTGGGAGTATCATCGCTGAACCAGCCTTCAACATGACCATCGATGGAGATACCGTTGTCATCCCAGAAGGCGATCAGTTTGCCAAGACCCAGGGTACCGGCCAGTGAGCAGGCCTCATGGGAGATACCTTCCATCAGGCAACCGTCACCCATGAAGACATAAGTGTGATGATCGACAATATCGTGACCGTCACGGTTAAACTGAGCCGCCAGAGCCTTTTCCGCAATCGCCATACCTACAGCATTGGTAATGCCTTGGCCCAAAGGCCCTGTGGTGGTTTCGATGCCGGGAGCATAACCATATTCAGGATGGCCCGGAGTGCGTGAGTGCAGTTGACGGAACTGCTTGAGATCTTCAATGCCCAGATCATAACCCGCCAGATGCAGCAGTGAGTAATGCAGCATGGAACCATGGCCGTTTGACAACACAAAGCGGTCGCGGTCGGCCCATTGAGGGTTCACAGGGTTGTGCTTGAGGTGATCCCGCCACAGGACTTCGGCGATATCAGCCATCCCCATGGGAGCACCGGGGTGGCCGGAATTGGCCTTTTGGACAGCGTCCATACTTAAAACACGGATAGCGTTAGCGAGTTCTTTACGGGAAGACATGCTCTCTCCTGCTTGATCTTAGAGGTCTTGGGCAAATTGGAGCCATATTTTCCCCTACCGGGCAGAAGGACGCAAATAAAATTCACCCACTCACAACGCCAAAAGCAGCCCAGGCTTTGCTTTGTGTTTACATTTGCGCCTCATTTGCGAAGCTTGCCGCTCACAAAGCTGTCAACTTGCCTGTCCGCTGTTCGCTTTCAATGCGGCTACCTGGGTTAAAGCGCCATAGGAAAACTCCTCACCCAGATACAGATGAATCTGATACATTTCAGCAAAATAGCTGAAAACAGTGGAAAAAGCTCTTAGTCATTTGAGCCGATTCCTGCGCCATGGCGCACAAATATTTGCGACAAGGGGTGTCATCCAAGTCGAATTCCACTAAAATGGCCGTCTAGATGTAGATGCTTCTACACGTTTGAATTCCACAGACGAGATTTTCCGAATTATGGCAAAACACTTGTTTACCTCTGAGTCAGTCTCAGAAGGACATCCAGATAAAATCGCCGATCAGATTTCTGATGCGGTACTCGACGCGATTCTGGCTCAGGATCCCAAGGCCCGTGTAGCCTGTGAAACCCTGGTCAAGACAGGTATGGTACTGGTGGCCGGTGAAGTCACCACCTCAGCCTGGGTCGATATTGAAGAACTGACCCGTAAAACCGTTCGCGAAATAGGTTATACCCACTCGGATATGGGTTTTGATGCCGACAGCTGTGCGGTACTGAACGCCATCGGCAAGCAGTCCCCCGATATCAACCAGGGTGTAGACCGTGCCGATCCCAAAGAACAGGGTGCCGGTGACCAGGGTCTGATGTTTGGTTACGCCAGCAATGAGACCGACGTGCTGATGCCAGCTCCTATCACCTACGCTCACCAGTTGGTTAAGCGCCAGTCAGAAGTCCGCAAGAGCGGCGCTCTGCCTTGGTTGCGTCCCGATGCCAAGTCTCAGGTGACTTTCGCCTACGAAGACAACAAGATTGTCGGTATCGATGCCGTGGTACTTTCTACCCAGCATTGCGAAAGCGTCAGCCAGGCGGATCTGGTGGAAGGCGTGATGGAAACCATCATCAAGCCAGTATTGCCTGCCCAGTGGCTGAACAAGGACACCAAGTACTTCATCAACCCAACCGGCCGTTTTGTTATCGGTGGCCCTATGGGTGACTGTGGTTTGACCGGTCGCAAGATCATCGTTGATACCTATGGCGGCATGGCCCGTCACGGTGGTGGTGCCTTCTCAGGTAAAGACCCATCCAAGGTTGACCGTAGCGCCGCTTACGCTGCCCGTTACGTTGCCAAAAACATAGTGGCTGCCGGTCTGGCTGACCGCTGTGAAATCCAGGTGTCTTACGCCATTGGTGTGGCCGAACCGACCTCCATCAGTGTGGAAACCTTCGGCACAGGCAAAGTCTCGCAAGAATTGCTTATCCAGTTGGTACGTCAGCACTTCGATCTGCGTCCATACGGCCTGACCGAGATGCTGGATCTGGCGCGCCCCATCTATCAAGGCACCGCCGCTTACGGTCACTTCGGCCGTGACGAGTTCCCATGGGAGCAAACCAACAAGGCTGAAGCCCTGCGTACCGACGCAGGTCTGTAATAGACTCAGCTTGCAGAAAAACCGCCTCAGGGCGGTTTTTTTATATCTATTTATCGGGCGATATCTCAGTAGCAGTGATCGAAATGGGCCGTTTCCATACAGAGGTAACCCAACTGCTCGGCCGATAGCGGCGTGATATCCAACACTTTCATTGGAGTGAATTCGGTATCAGTCAACTGGCGGATCTGCACCTGATAGCTATTGCTGCGCCCACAGTCGAAACAGACGCCCAAGGCTTGCAGCAGATAATGCGGCTTGCCATCGATTTTGGCTTCAAAAGCCTTTGCCTGCTGACCCTGCAGCGCCAAAACAGACACCAGGTATCTGACATTATCCCAGGCAGAAAGCCTTAGCGACTCACAGGATTGCAGTAGGGTTTCTGGCGTGTTTTGCATCTTACTCTCCCGCGTCAAAGCGCCTGTTAACCCAGCAGCAGATAGAAATCCCGGCCACAAAGGGTGACAAAATCCAGGGTGCGCATGCGGCCATCCCGGCTATGGGCACGTATAGACGCCTCGTTATCCTCGGCGATCAGTGCCAGCCAAGGCGCACTGATGTTGGCTCTGGCGGCGCCATAAAGCTTATCAAACACGCCCTTGCCACGATAATCAGGATGCACCCAAACCGGACCGTAATGCAAAGTCTGCTGCCAATTCAATTCCAGGTCAAAGCGATTCTGGGCCAGTTGCCGACAGAGGGCCTGACACAAAGGCGAATGCTTGAGTTTATCCCAACTGCCGGTTATCAGATAACCGGCTACCTTAGTCGCGTCCAACGCCAACCACACCAGGCCGGAAGCCACCAGAGGTTCAAGCTCCTTGGCAGAAAAGCCCTGCCCTTGCATGCCTTGAGTGCGCTCTCTGGCACTCAATTCATCCTGGCCGAAGCGCTGCTCCAGACTGGCAATCGTCTCAATATCGGCCGCCTCGGCCTGGCGGTATTGCATGGTTTGCGGCATTAAAAAGACTCAGCAAGAAAAGAAGCCGCATTATAGCCAAAGCAGGTTTAAGCCGCACTCGATTTGCGAAATTCCTATACTGCTTCCACACTTAAAGTTGAACTTAAGCCACATCACTCAGGAAGAGACATGCTCCCGGATACCATAGACCCAGGCAAGAGCCTATTGGAAAATGAAAGCCACAGACTCAACCTTATTCGCTGGATGCATCAATGTGAGCTAATGAAACGTTACTACCAGGCCGACAAAGTCTTTGTGCTGCAAAAGACAGAACAGGGATTTGAAGTCATTGTCAGCGCCGCCGATGCCAGCCACAGGTTCCCACCCGGTAAGGTATTCTCTGCAGACGAAAGTGTATTCCTGCGTATGGTCGATAGCCCACCCGAGGGCGTTAATCTGGATCTCACCCGCTCCACCTATAATGACAATCCAAAAGAGTTCAGCAATGTCCTTGGGATTCTATCCCGGCCCGTGCTCTGGCCCGATGGCTCGGTGTTCGGTTGCCTGTGTGTCATCAATGCCCATGCCAACGAGCAGCAACACATAAGCCCTTATATGCTGGAACCGTTTCAAATTCTGCTGCAGCAAGACTTGGCGCTCCTATGCCAAAGCCATAGAATCGAATCGCTATCCATGCGAGACCGGGAAACAGGCATACTCAACCGTTATGGTTTCATTATGATGGCGCCAAGACAGCTCAATCTCGGTCGCCGCTTCGGTGCTCATTCAGGCATTATTTTTTTCGAGTTGATACCCGGGGCGAATATGGATGCCGAAACGCTGGCACGTCATCATAAGGAACTCGGTAACCTGATCCTCAGTACCATAAGAACCGCGGATATTGCCGCCCACTACAACGACAGCCAATATGTCCTGCTGGTGTTTGTCGATCTGGAGCGGGATCTGGAACATATCATCAAGCGCCTTGAGCGGCAGATGAACCAGTTTTCGGCTCCATTGCAGTTGGACTCCAGCAGTTGCTTTTTCAGCCCGGACTCAGCAGCCAAGTTGGCCCCCATGCTGGAAAGTGCCAGAGCAGGGCTCAAGTCATCCAAACAGAAGAAAGAAGCAGAAAAGCCTTGATTCAAAGCACAGAACAAGCATTAAAAAGACTCAGATCCAATAACTGATTATTTGCATTTTATTAACGCAAACGGTTAGGTATCCTGAGGCAATCCCTGCCATCAAAAATACGATAACTATATGCATGCGCAACTGACGGAAAAAACCAGCAGCTTAAGAGACCACCCCAACGACCCTTTGAAGCTTAGCCATTGGCAAAACCGTTTAGCCACTGTCAGAGAAATATTTCACGCCCAAACTGTGCTGTTACTACAGCATATGCCAGACACCAAGCTGCAGGTCCTGAGCCACAGTTCGGTGGCTGAAATCCCAACTGAATTTGAAGATATTGCCTCTATACTGCAACACTTTGCAGCTCACCCGGCCGAGACCATCAAGTACCCACTTCATTGGTCCGATGGCAAGCTGTTTGGCGAATTACTGATCCTAAATGGCAAACCCAAGGTAGCGATAGAGCAGTTGCAGTCTTTGCTCGAGCCTATGCTTGAGCTACTCAAGAGTGAGCTTGGACAGTTGCAACTGATGGAACAGATGGCGTCTCTGTCTTTACAAGATGAACTCACAGGTATGCTCAATCCCAGGGGCTTTAATCTGCTGGCATCAAGGCAGCTGAGTCTTAGTCGCCGTTTGGGCTCCCATGCCGGACTTTTACTGTTGGAAGGCAAGGAACTTAACTCAAACCGTATTGCCGGGCTGCAACAAGATAAGGCCCTGAAAATGCTGGCAAGGGTGATACTGGAGAACATGCGTGAAGCAGATATCTGCACCAGGTTGAATAAGAGCCAATTCATTATCCTGGCATTTGTAGACAACCAAGCGCATTTGGATATTCTCACCAGCCGCTTAAAAAAACGAGTTAGTCGCAGCGATTGCGGCCTACAACTGCTGGTTGGGAAAAGCTTCTTTGCACCTGACTCCCACTTCGAACTTTCACCTATGTTGGAACTGGCAAAGCAAGATCTACTGCAATACAAGGCCTCAAGTTAATCCGGGAAAACCGCTTGCGCCATGGCCGTTCATGCTAATTTTGAACTTAAGCGTTTATTGCGTTTTTTGATCCTGTGCCTTGGCCCATTGGATAAAGATAACCACAGGATATGGCGACATAAATACCAACCCCAAGCCTATCAGCGAGGCAATAATCAACATTCCGCTGACCTCAAGCGCCATAGTAGTCAACATATAAAGCCCAACACCGACAAGCAGCATTAACACTCCGATCCAATGTAACAACTTTAGAAGGCCTATCACTGAGTTAGCATTGGATATCACCCTTCTCCCCCTTTTTAATCCGCGTTATTCTTGTCACACTATAAAGGCTTTATAGACTAATGGAAAAATGACCATGATTAAGAAAACTCTCGTAGCTGCTGCACTGCTATTTGGTCTGGCTGCCTGCCAAACCACCCCGGATACCCAAGGTCAGTTTCTGCCACTGGAAGGCAGCTGGCAAGTAGAAAGCATTATGGGACAACCGACTATAGATTACAGTCCCGCCCAGCTGGTTTTTACCAAGGACGGCAAATTGTCCGGTAACAACAGCTGCAATAACTTCTTCGGCACCTATTCCCAGGAAGGCCTGAAGTTAAAGCTCTCACCCGCCGGCAGTACAATGAAAGCTTGTGTCGATGCACTGATGGCCCAAGAACAACTGGTAATGCAGGCCATGCCTCAGGTGACCCAAGGTGAAATGAGCAATGGCAAGCTCTTGCTCAAGGGTGTTGACGGCCAGGTTCTGCTGCAACTCAGCAGCCTCTGATTTTTCCCTTCAGTCATAAAAAAACCGCCTTCAGGCGGTTTTTTCATTTATGTAACTCATATCAATTACGGCCATGCTCTATAGTGTCAACGGCATTCTGTTCAGCTATCAGAGCACTCTGCTGCATATCGGCATTGTAGTGTTCAATATCCAGTTCATTTTCCGACTTGGCAATCACTGTGGTAGCCACCAAGTCACCGGAGACGTTAACCACAGTGCGGGCCATATCCAGAATACGGTCGATACCGGCAATAATCGCCACCCCTTCCAGCGGCAAACCTACTGTGGTCAGCACCAGCGTCAACATCACCAAACCGGCGCCGGGCACCCCCGCAGTACCTATAGAAGCCAGCGTCGCAGTCAGAATAATGGTGATGTAGTCCACCCAGGTGAGGTCTATGCCAAAGGCCTGAGCCACAAACAGCGCGGTCACCCCTTGGTAGAGTGCGGTGCCATCCATGTTGATAGTGGTACCCAGCGGCAGCACAAAACTGGAAATCTTCTTGTTCACCCCCAGGTACTCACTGGCACACTTCATACTGGCCGGCAAGCTCCCCGCCGAGCTTGACGTGGTGAAGGCGACGGCCATCGCATTGCTTATCCCCTTAAAGAAATGCAATGGATTGAGACGGGCAAAGACACTCAAGACCAAGCTGTAGAAACCGACAATATGCAGGAAACAGCCGATATAAACGGCAACAATCACCTTAATGAGCGGCAACAACATCTCCATACCGTATTCACCAGCCACCCAAGCCATCAAGCCAAACACCCCATAAGGCGCCAGACTCATCACCATATCGGTCAGCTTGTACATAGCTTCTGCCAGGCTCTCGAATACCCGAATCGCAGGCTTACCATGTTCCCCTATCAATACCAGGGCGATCCCCAGTGCCACGGCGAATACGATCACCTGCAGTATCTGCCCTTCGGCCAAAGCCGATACTGGATTGGTAGGTACTATGTTAATCAGGGTTTCCATCAAAGAGGGAGCCTGGGCAACCTTTTCGGTACCGATTTCAGGTGTCATGCTCAAGCCGGATCCCGGACGTATGACAGAACCGACAATCAACCCCAAACTGATGGCAATGGAAGTGGTACCCAGATAGAAAGCAAAGGATTTAAAACCTATCCGCCCCATCTTGGCGGTATCCTGCATTGAGGTCACCCCCACTATCAGCGAGCAGAACACCAATGGCACTATCAGCATCTTGATAGTGTTGACGAACAAAGTCCCTATCGGCTTGAGATAGATGGCGTCTTTACCCAGCATCAGTCCTGTACTCATCCCCAGAACCATACCTATCAGTATCTTCAGCCACAAAGGCAGCCCCGACCAGCGTGACCACAGACGGCCGATGCGTGAAGGTTCGTGTTTTGACATGTGTAAACCTTGATATTTGAAAAAGAGAGGGGCCATTTCCTTGGCAGATGGCCAAGATCAGACATCAAGGCCGGTGCGCGAGTTTAGCACAATGCCCCTGTCGCAAGGATGATCTGTATCACGCTGCCCGGCTCCTGGGTGGAGTTACCATGAGCTGAGGCTGGATAATCCGGGTAAAACTTGAAGTGACACTTTTGATCCAGTCCCCTTTGCGCCTGCACCTAACTGCTGATAAATTGTGCCCCGCACACGCAAATCCTACGGGCGCAAAAGCAAACAGAACTCAAAGGAATAATTATGCTTATAAGAAAAGGTACCCCAAGAGACGCCGAGGCCCTGGTGGCCTTCAACCAGGCGATGGCACAGGAAACCGAAGGACTGTCACTGAACAGCGACACCCTGAGCCGCGGCGTCAGCACTCTATTGGAAAACCCCGCCAAAGGTTTTTATCTGGTGGCGGAGATAGATGGAGAGATTGCAGGCTCCTTGATGGTTACCTATGAATGGAGCGACTGGCGCGCCGCCGACTACTTCTGGATCCAGAGTGTCTATATCAAACCTGAACACAGACGCAAAGGCATATATCGCGCCCTGTATCAGGAGGTCAAGGCACTGGCAGAGCACCAAGGCGGCGCCGCAAGCTTCAGGCTCTATGTGGAGCAGGAAAACACCCGCGCCCAGCAAACATACCAATCACTGGGCATGAGTCAGAGCCATTACTTGATGTATGAAGAAAAGCCCGCCTGAGTTCAGGCGCAGAAACTGGTGACCTTAATAGCCAGGCCACCCTGGCTGGTTTCCCGGTACTTGGCGCTCATATCCTTGCCGGTTTCATACATGGTGGCTATCACCTTATCCAGGCTGACTCTGGGCTCACAGTTCCTGCGCAGTGCCATTCGGGCCGAGTTAACCGCCTTCACGGCGGCAATGGCGTTACGCTCAATACAGGGCACCTGAACCTGCCCTGCGACAGGATCGCAAGTAAGCCCCAGATTGTGCTCCATGCCGATTTCGGCCGCCATACACACCTGGGCCGGGCTGGCCCCCATCAGCTCGGCCAAACCGGCCGCCGCCATGGAGCAGGCAACCCCGACCTCCCCCTGACACCCTACTTCGGCGCCCGAGATAGAGGCATTGCGTTTGTAAAGTCCACCTATGGCCGCGGCCGTCAGCAAAAAGCGACTGTACTCTTTCTGCCCCAAAGGACGAATAAATTTGTCGAAGTAAGCCATCACGGCTGGAATAATCCCGGCCGCACCATTGGTCGGCGAAGTCACTACCCGGCCACCGGCCGCATTTTCTTCACTGACCGCCAGGGCAAACAGGTTCACCCAATCGACTATGACCATAGGATCGCTGGAAAGGCGCTCCCCGGTTTGCAATTGCCGCAACAGTGCCGGTGCCCGCCTTGGCACTCTCAATGGCCCGGCCAGAATCCCTTCGGTATGACATCCCTTGTCGATGGCTTGCTTCATTGTGTGCCAGATATTGCCAAGACCACGGTAGATGCGCTCCTCCGGAGCCAACGCCTTTTCATTGGCCAGCATCAAGGCACTGATACTCATGCCATGTTCACGGCACAGCGCCAGCAACTCTTCAGCATTGGTAAAGGGATAAGGTAAGCTCCGCTCACTTACAACTTGTTTGCCAAAGTCGGCCTCTTCCACCACAAAACCACCGCCGATGGAATAGTAGGTCTTGCTGCTCAATACCAGCTCACCGGCCCAGGCGGTGAGCCGCATGGCATTTTCATGCAGCGGCAGGGCCTCACTGTGAAACTTTACGACATCGGCCGGAAAGGCCACCTTGTGCCCGTGTCCGAGCACGAGTTCACCACAGGCCTGCACCTGTTGGATAAATGTCGGAATCGCATCTATGTCCACAGTCTCCGGACTATTGCCCGCCAACCCCATGATGATGGCGATATCTGTATGGTGGCCCTTGCCGGTCAGCGACAGTGAACCATAGACATCGACACTTACCCGGGTCAGGCGACTCAAACGTCCGTCAAGATGCAGCTGCTCGACAAAATCCCGCGCCGCCTTCATAGGGCCTACGGTATGGGAACTGGAAGGACCCACACCTATCTTGAAAATATCAAAGGTACTGAACATGCTCCCCCCAGTAACTTAGCCTTGGAAGAAGGAGTAAAAAATGGCGGTCATGGACATCAAACCGGCCACTATCACAAAGATGTTGCTCAAGCGACCGCGATAGGCCTTGAGTGCCGGTACTTTGTAAACGGCATACATAGGCATCAGATAGAGAATGGCCGCAATCACTGGGCCGCCCAGAGCTTCAATCATCGTCAGGATACTGGGATTGGCAATCGCCGCGCCCCAAACGGTCAGGAACATAAACAGCTGAATACCGCGATTCAGCCCCTTGTCGCTGCAACGCTCTCGAACAAACGGCAACTGTTTGGAGGCAATTCCCTTCAATCCTTCAGTGGCTCCCAGATAGTGGCCGAAGAAAGAGGATACTATGGCCACAAACGCAACAACCGGCCCCACATAACTGATAAATGCACTGTCATGGATATTGGCCAGGTAAGACAAAATCGGCAGGTTGGATGCCTTGGCTTGTGCCAGTTGTGCCGGACTCATGGCCAGAACACAGGAAAACACAAACAACATCACAAACCCCAGCAGCATCATGGCGGTATTACGCAAGATCATATCGGCCTTCTTGGCCGCATTGGCGCCATGTTCCCGCTTTAGCGATACCGCAAACTGGGAAATAGCCGGAGAATGGTTAAAAGAGAAGATCAACACAGGGATGGTGACCCAAACAATACCGAGAAACTCTCCGGCCGATGGAACCTGCATCAAAGCATCCATCTTCCAATCGGGAATGAGATAGAGCGACATAAACAGCAAGATGCCGACCAGAGGATAGACCAGGAACTGGGTCACTTTGAGCATCAACCGCTCACCGGCTACCATCACAGCCATCATACCGGCAATCAAAGCCCCGGACAGTAGCCAACGCGGTAAAGATGCCATCCCCAATTGATGCACCATAAAACTGTCAACCGTATTGGTGATACTCACGCCATAGATCAACACTATCGGATAGATGGCCAAAAAATAGAGCCAGGTAATGGCGCGACCGGCACCAACACCGAAGTACTCCTCGACCACTTGAGTGATATCACTGCCTTCAATCTTCGAGGCACAGACAAAGCGAGACAAGCCCCGGTGAGACAGATAGGTCATGGGACCTATCAAGATGGTCAGCAACAACAGCGGCCAAAAACCACCGAGACCGGCATTCATAGGCAAAAACAGGATCCCGGCACCCACTGCAGTGCCAAACAGACTCAACATCCAAGTAGTGTCCTGGGCCGTCCAGGATAGTGAGCCAGACACTTGTCCCTTTTCCGGGGCCGTGGGGGGCAGTACAGCGTCTTGAACCTGCGTACCTGTGATCTCTTGTTGCATAAGGATTACCTTAACTTCGGCTGAAATTGGCGGCAAGCATAGCCAATCGCCCGGCAAAGAAATTGATCTGAACCGCCATTCACGGCACTGAATTTGGGCTCTGAGTCATAACTGGGATCCAGATCTGCCTTTTGCTGTAATAAAATTTCAATTAGGCAACAAATTAATTCCACCCTGCAAAGCCGCGGAAACAAAGGTGCTACCTTGAATGCCAGCCGGTAAAGCATCAAGTTTGCGGAGAAAAAAGACAACAGAGATCACCAGCACGTTCGTGAGAAAAATATGACATAACTCAGCAAGGCCGAATTAAAACCCGACAGCGATCACCATCTAAATTGTAATTTTATTAACAAACCGGCAGCAGGCAAAAAAATGCCGCTCATCGAGATGAGCGGCATTGAAGCAGAATGAATAGTGCTTAACGCTCGAGCGTCAGTTCTATCTTGGATACGGTTGCCGCATCAATATCCGCTTCTTTGAACAGCAAGGGGCGGAAACGTTTCTCACTGGAGTAGAGCGCGGTCTGATCGGCAAATTCGGGACGCAGAATATTGCTGGTCTCTGAGTAGGTCAGTATCCCTCTCGCCTCCGGGCCCTCATCGGTAAAGCTCACCGCCATCATCCAACTGGAGCCATAACGAATCTGATAGCCTTTGGCGCTCAGACCTGAATCCAGCGCTTTGCCGCTCAGTACATCGGTTGCCGGAGCGTAAGAGTGCTGTGGGATCAGAGTGTCGTCACCACTGGTTCTGGTGGAAAATACGTTGAAACCACCCTCGGCATGATGACTACCGGGCCAGGGCAAACGCACGCCACTGGCGCTGCCATCCGGCAATGAACGCTCGACAAACTGCACACTGCCAAGAGGCGCATCGACGGCAAAACCGGCCGCTTCCAGGTTGAGCGCGGCATGCGCCAGCGCGGTGAGCGCCGAACCGTCAGAACTCAGCCCTGTGGGAGTGGTCGCCGGCTGCAGATAATCAAAGCCTTGGGTCAACATGGTTTTGTCATTGAACAGATGGGCGAACTCCCGAAGCAAAGCGCCGCCTTTACTGTCGTTGTCCTGATGACCATTCCAGGCCTTGAGCGCCGCGCAGGCAGCGCTGATATCCTTGGCAAGGGTACCGACCATTACAGGTTCACTGCCCTTGGCTTCACACTGGGCAATCAGATCATCCAAAACCATTTCGGCCAGATAGCTGCGGTTGTTGAGCACTGCCGCCTCCAATTCATCCAGGTTGAACTTACCATCACTACCGGCGGCATCACCAAGCAGCTTGAGTCCCATGCGGGTTCTCATGCTCAGTTGACCACGCTCCGGGCCATACATGGGAGAAAAATACTCCAGCGGCTCGGCCGGGTTGGTAGACCAGAAGGAGTTATTGGAGTTTTGCACAAAATCTGTGCGTTCCAACTTGGGTGCCCGCTCGAAAGGCGTGGGGCCAGCGAAAGCGAACAGTGAGGTATTGCCCGGCAATATGGTAAAGCCCGCCTGCGCCTTGGCCGCCTTGATCTCAGGGGAAGTCTTCAGCAATACCACAGCCGCCTCGGATAATCCCGGCACGGTAGAGTCATCGATATAGAAGGCGTTGCCTTCCCTGTCGGCATACATGGTGTTATTGAAGATCATGCCGTCATAGTCTTTAAATGCCTGCACAAACTCCTGTTTGTTGGCAGCCATATTCATCGCCAGCCAGTGATCCACGGGATCCAGGGTCGCCATGTTGGCATCCTGCAACATAAAGGCCTGACCATCATCCCAGCCAAAAGGTGCCTGGGTCGCAGGCGCTTCGACTATAGGTCCTTTGGGAGTGGTATAGATATTTTTTTCGGCTACCAGCATACCCGCCGGACCGGCATTGACCAGCACCTGCACGGTTTCCTTGCTGATAGGCATAGGCTCACCGTCAAACAGATACTGCATCCGGTCGCCGGAAACCAGCTCCAGGTTATAGACCACAAAATGTTCGGCGGTGGAGAAGGTATGAGTCCAGGCGAGATCTTTGTTGAAACCAATATTGATTGGGCCCGGCATGCCGACCAGCGAGCCGCCCATCACATCCAGGTGTCCGGGAATGGTGGCATGGGACTGCCAGAATCTCAGGTTACCCGTATGCGGGAAGTGCGGGTTCCCCAGCACCATGCCCTTGCCGTTTTCTGTCTTGTCTTTGCCAAGGCCCCAACCGTTGGAGCCCAGTTCACCCGGGTTGGTCTCCGGGGTTGAAATATTGGCGGCTCTGGCAATCAGCTTGCTGTTGATGTCATTGACAAAAGCTGTCTGGGCGGCAGAGGCCGGAGCCGGGCCGACTATTCGCGGCAGATATTCATCACCATCACCCGGATTGGCGTAAAAGATCAGATCCAGGAAGTTGGCCGCCCCCGGTAACAGGGCGATTGAAAACAGGTAGGTCACCACATCTTCAGCTTCAATAGGCTTGACCCAGGGTTGCCCGGCACAGAAGGGCTCGGCCTGTTGCTTGCCTTCGGCCACATCGCTCAAATACCGGTTGTAGCCGGCGACAAACCCGCTGATCAGTGCCCGGGAGTTTTCACTGAATTCTGGCCATTTGGCCTCGGCTTGAGCTCTGACCTTGAGCGCCTTGTAGGCAAAGTCGGAGATCAGATTGCCATTGTCTTCCCGGGCCGGGATCCCTGTGGTGAAGTCCAGGCTGGCATGGGGGCCGAAATACATGGAACGCTCTGAGTTGGCCTTAACAAAACCATCGGCCAGGATGCACAGATTGTCCTGCGCCTGCACATAGCCGTTACCGAATCCCAGGCTTTCCAAATTGTCAGCTTGAATATGAGGTACACCGAAACTGGTGCGACGCAAGCTGACCGAGAGCTTACCATCCGGTGCAAATGCCTGCAGTGTGTTGTCGACCGGAGGCGGGTTATGATCATTATCGTCATCCGAACAGCCAACGAGTACCAGGGTGCCTGCCAGCCCCATGGCGTACATGAGTTTGTTGAATTTCATTATAATTATCTCTTTTTTAATGCCATTTATCCGACAAGGCCCAGCCCCTTGAACAATACAACTCCCCAAAGTCATGCGGGTTTGTCGTGGCGCCTATGTCGTGTCCCTCGGTGCACCTTGCGTTGTGATTTATGGCGCGTCACAATGACGCCCAATTCAAGGTCGCACCTCCGACCATTTAAACAATGATTCAAACACCCGTCTACATTAAAGATCTATCAAACAAACAAATATGAAACAAAAACAGTTGCAGATAGTGGTGGGTTCTACCAACCCGGTGAAAATCAAAGCCGCCGAGAATGCGGTTCGCGCCCTGCATCCCGACGCCGAGATCCACTGCCACGCCATGAAGGCGCCATCCGGTGTCGCGGAGCAACCCATGACAGATGCCGATACCCGCCAGGGAGCCATCAACAGGGTGGAATGGTGCAAGGCGAATGCAGATGCCGATTACTATCTGGCAATGGAAGGTGGGGTGGATGATTTCCCCCAGGGGCCAGCCACCTTTGCCTATGTGGTTATAGCCACCAAAGAACGCCTCTGCGTCGGCCGCAGTGCTCACCTGCCCCTGCCGCCCAAGGTTTATGCCGCGCTCAAGGCCGGTGAAGAACTGGGAGATGTGATGGATTCGCTGTTCAATACCATCAATGTCAAACAGGCAGGTGGCGCCATAGGGCTCTTGACCCAGGGGCATGCTACTCGCGAGAGTATTTATCGCTCGGCCTTGCTGCTCGCATCGGCGCCACTGCGTTACCCGGAGCTTTACTGATACCAGCAACCGCTGTTATTAATAACGGCGGTGTTGTTGACCGCCCCACTTCAATCTTTCCCAAGCGACCTGTGTAAATGCGAGACGATGACCAAACCCAGCTGTTGCAAATAGATACAGACTGAGCTAAGTTGAATTCAGAATTAGTTGCTTTACGCAACCATTTTATCATTTGCGAGGTAATTCCTTAGATGTCCCTCAGTACAAAACCGTTAAGTTTGGGCTCATCCAAGCCTGATGTTAAAGAGCCGAGCTCTCACCAGGAACCATCTCAGGATGAACTGGCCCAGGTCAGTCCTGTACTCAGACAACTGTCACGTCACTTGGTACGGCAACTGGGTATGTTGTCCGGCGCCTGTGGGCAACTGCCACTGACCCCGGTGCAGGCACACACACTGCTGGAGCTGGGACAGCAAGATCTCAGTATCAAGGAGCTGGGAAACCTGCTCAATATCGATAAATCCAATGCCAGTCGTGCCGTCAGTCATCTGGTCAAGAAACAACTCGTGCAAACCAAGGCTAATCCCAGGGACAATCGCTGTCTGCAGGTCAGCCTGACTCCGGCCGGGCATAGGATGCTGCAACAATTGGATAACCAACAGGATAACCAATTTGCTGACATTCTTGCCCAGCTGGCACCAAGCGAGGTGACCCAACTAGAAGCCAGCCTGCGCTGCTACAATAAGGCGATTACCAAGGCCAAGAGTCAACAAGGGGTAATAATCCGGCCACTGCAGGCGGCAGACGATGCCGAGTTAGCCGCCGTGATACGCGCAGTATCGGCCGAATATGGCCTGACACCCGATAAGGGTTATAGTGTAGCCGACCCGACCCTGGATCACCTGAGTCGCCAATATACTCAGCCAGGAAGCCAATATTGGATAATTGAAAAACAGCAGCAACTGCTCGGCGGTGCCGGTATCGCCCCCTTACCCGGCGAAGATGGCGTGTGTGAGTTGCAGAAAATGTACTTTATGCCCGCACTACGAGGCCTGGGGCTCTCCCGCCGTTTGGCACTGCAATGTCTCAGCTTTGCCCGCCAGCAGGGATATAAGGCCTGCTATCTGGAAACTACCCAACTGTTGCCACAAGCGCTCGGCCTCTACGCCAGCCTGGGCTTTACCACCTTACCCAAGCCCCTTGGCAATACCGGCCACAGCGCCTGCGAAATCCCTATGTTGTTGACACTTTAGCGGATTCAGCTGCCTAAGCGCTCTTTAATGGCCAGGGTAATAATGCTGGCGCCAAAACCATTGGCGTCGGCCCAGTCGACTATGGTCTTGCCGTCAGCTTCCACCACTTCCAATTCGGTTTTTGACAAGCGCTTGGCGATAAACTCGCCGGTATCTTCGGCGTTGCTGTGATAGGCAGTGCGCAGCAGGCTTTCGCCGTCACAGGAAAGTCCTGAATAGATATTACGCAGCTTCACTCGATTTTCTTTCAATTTCTTACGCAGGCGATTTTTGTCGTTGGACTTGACGTAATCACAGATACTGGCAGCCAACAGATCTTCGGCTTTAGCAGTTGAAGGGGATGACACTGAAGATACAGCAATCAGTGCAGCAATGGCCACGGGCAACAGACGCATCTGACACTCCTTTTTGTAATTGTTATTAAAGCCAAGAGTCCCCGGCAGACTTGTCTGCCGGGGACTCTTGGGCATAAGGATCGCTTCGTGGCCGGTGCCACTCACGTTTCAGGGTTCAAAAGTCTGCTCAAATTTAACATTTTCTAATCATATTAATAAAGCGAAAACCCAATCCATTTACACCGCGACCACTTTCCTCGTAAACTTGCTGCCAGCTGCCATCGTTCCATTCAGGAAAGCGAGTGTCCCCTTCCACTTGCAAGTCTATCTCTGTCAGATACAGCTTATCGGCCTGAGGCAGGATTTCCCGGTAGAGCTGACCACCACCTATCACCACCAGTTCTTCGCAGTTTCCTGCCGCTTCCACAGCCTCTTTAAAGGAAGAAACCCGGGTCACACCTTCCGGTGCATAATCGCTCTGGCGGCTGATCACTATGTTGTGGCGTCCGGGCAGAGGACGACCTATAGATTCAAAGGTCTTACGTCCCATCACCACCGGCTTTCCCAGGGTCATCTGCTTAAAATGGCGCAGATCTTCCGGCAGGTGCCAGGGCATTTGGTTATCTTTGCCTATGACTCTGTCATGGGCCATGGCGGCAATCATGGCGATGCGCATATACGCTCCTTGTTATTATTGGATTAAATTACCGGGCGGGTACGGAAATACAGCAGGCTGGGCATGGCCAGACCGACAGATAAAGCCCCGAGAATGAACACGGTTTTCAGGCCATTGGTAACCACCTGCTCCCATAGCTCGGTACTGAGTTGTGACTGAGCGGTCAATTGCACCAAGGCAATCACAGTGTTGTAGGCATAGGAACCCGGGATCATAGGGATAATTGCCGCCACGGCATACAACAGCGGCGGTGCCAGATGACGCTTGGCAAAGGCGATGGTTACCATGCCTATGATGCCGGCAGCGGCAAAGGTGGCCCACTCTATCGGCAAGCCAAACTGCAACATCAAGGTCCGAGAGCTGTGGCCTATGGCCCCGGCCAGGGCACAATAAAGCAGATAACGCCTGGGAACATTAAACAGCATGGCAAAGCCCATGGCGGGAATCGCCGAGAAAAAGGCGTCATTCAGCAGTAACAACAGAGTGTCCATCACAGGAAGATACCCCCAAGCTGCATAGCGATGGTAATACCTATCACTGAGGAAACTGTCATCAGGGTCGCCTGCCCCCAGCGGGAGATCCCTACATTCATATGGCCTTTAACCATATCCGATATCGAGTTGATCATCGGAAAGCCGGGAACCAGCATCAGCACAGAGGCCGCCATCGTCAGCTCAGGGGTTTGGGTCACAGGATAGAGATACCCCAGTTGAGCCACCAAGCTGGTGACAAAGGCGGTCACGGCAAAATTCACCAACACATTGAAGTGACGTTGCGCCATAGCCAGGCGCACAAACATGCCGATCACAGAGGCAAAGAAGGTGATAAAGCATGCGGCCAGATCGCCACCGAAAAGATGACAAAAACTGCCGCAGGAAAGACCTATCATTGGGATAAGCAGCCACTTGGGATAGGTTTTGGGTTGCAGTCTGGCAAGGCGTTTGCGGACTTCATTGGGGCCATAGAGGCCTTTTTCGGCCAGCAGGCAAATACGCTGCAGCTCGCACACCACTGTCATATTGATGCCGTGCTCGCGAATGCGCCGGGTAGTGGTAATACAACGACCGGAAACCAAGCTGGTGAGCACCAGTGAATTGGATGAGATGGATAGCTCGACACTGGCCAAGCCAAGTGCCCGGCCAAGACGCTGACTGATCTCTTCAACCAGTTCAGATTCAGCGCCATAGGCCAGCAATAGCTGAGCAACCCGGACAACCTGCCGGGTGATATCGTTTTGGGTATCAGCGTACACAGGTGTTCAGACTCGCTCAGATATTATCTTTGGTAAATAACCTCAACATCGTAATCATCGTCGTCGAAGTCATCGTCGAACTCATCATCATAGTCTTCGTTGAGGTCTTCCAGGCTATCCTGGTGGTAGTTATCCCACTTGAACTCGACACCGGCGTCAGGATCTTGCTGTTGCTCTTCCGCCGGTAGACTACTGATAAAGTCATAGAGCTTTTCAGCCAGTTCCTTGGTGCCTTCACGGGTATAAGCCGAGATGGTGTAAACATCCCCTTCCCAGCCCATCTCCTTGACTATACTGTCGACTCTTTCCTGAAGCTCTTCTTCCAGCAGCAGATCTGTCTTGTTGAACACCAGCCAACGTGGCTTGGAAGCCAGCTTGGGCGAGTATTTCTCAAGCTCAGCGACAATCGCCTTGGCCGCTTCTGCAGGACTTGAACCATCAATAGGCTCAATATCCAGGATATGCAGCAATACACGACAACGCTCAAGGTGTTTGAGGAAGCGAATACCTAAACCGGCACCTTCGGCAGCACCTTCAATCAACCCTGGAATATCCGCCACCACAAAGCTCTGCCCTGGGCGAGGATTTACCACACCGAGATTAGGCACCAGGGTGGTAAAGGGATAATCGGCTACTTTCGGTGTCGCGCGGGAAACCGCCCGAATAAAGGTCGACTTACCGGCATTTGGCATGCCAAGCAAACCCACATCCGCCAGTAGCATCAGCTCAAGGCGCAAGCTGCGCACTTCACCGGGAGTCCCCAAGGTCTTTTGTCTGGGGGCGCGGTTAACACTGCTCTTGAAACGAGTATTACCAAGACCGTGGAAACCACCTTTGGCCACCAACAGCTTCTGACCATGCTGGGTCAGATCACCGAGCACCTCATCGGTTTCTTCATCAACCGCCCGGGTTCCCACTGGCACCTTAAGCACCAAGTCCTGACCACCTTTACCGGTACAGTCGCGGCCTCGGCCGTTTTCACCGCGCTCAGCCATATGGAAACGCTCAAAACGGTAGTCAATCAGGGTGTTGAGGTTTTCATCCGCTTGCAGATAAACGCTGCCGCCGTCGCCACCATCGCCACCGTCTGGACCACCATCCGGCACGTACTTTTCACGTCTGAAGCTGACGCAGCCACTGCCACCATCTCCAGCTTCAACTCTGATCACTGCCTCATCGACAAACTTCATACATACTCCTGGCACCACGGAATGAGGCAATTATACTGCCTAACCCTGCAAGGCGCCAAAAAACAGAAACTATGGCTCTCGCCCAAAACAAAAGCCCCACCAATGGCGGGGCTCAAAGCAATTCTGGTTTGAAGATTAATCTTCGATGCTAACGAACTTACGGTTGTTAGGACCTTTAACTTCAAACTTAACTTTGCCGTCAGTCAGGGCAAACAGAGTATGGTCACGACCGATACCTACGTTAACACCTGCGTGGAACTTAGTACCACGTTGACGAACAATGATGTTACCAGCCAGAACTGATTCGCCGCCGAAGCGCTTTACACCAAGACGTTTGCTTTCTGAATCGCGGCCGTTACGAGTAGAACCGCCAGCTTTTTTGTGTGCCATGAGTCAGACTCCTATTAAGCGTTGATAGCAGTGATTTTAACTTCAGTGAACCACTGACGGTGGCCCATTTTCTTCTCGTGGTGCTTACGACGGTTGAACTTTTGGATAGTTACCTTTTCACCACGGCCATGGCTAACAACTGTAGCCACAACTTTACCGCCTGCTACCAGAGGGGTACCCACCTGGACGTTTTCACCATCAGCGATCAGCAGAACTTGATCGAATTCGATAGTTTCACCAGTGGCAACTTCAATTTTTTCCAAACGAACAGTATGGCCTTCAGCAACACGGTGTTGCTTACCACCACTTTGAAAAACAGCGTACATAGCTATTTTACTCCGAAATTCTTAACACGCCGGCTCATCTCTATGAGGCTGGGTGCTACAAAAACTTTAATGACAATGGGCGCGGAGTTTACGCGAATAATCCCTTACAGGCAAGCCCTAATTGAAGCTCAAGAAAAAAAGACCGGATTAACTCGCACATTGCTCCCTCTGCTACTGTCTTGTTCATTAATTTTAGGTAAACTTCGGTCTATTACAATACTTAAGCTTATCGGGAGCTGCCGATTCGGCGTTCCTTCATACCTAGAGTCTACTATGGATTTAACTGCTATCCGTCAGCTGGCTGACGCCGACATGCAAGCCGTCAATCAACTGATCTACAAACAACTCGAATCTGATGTTGCCCTGATCAATCAATTGGGGTTCTACATCATCAACGGTGGCGGCAAACGTATGCGGCCGTTACTGTCGATTCTGGCAGCAAGATCACTCGACTATAGTGGTGAAGCACACCTGAAGCTGGCCGCTATCATAGAGTTTATTCATACCGCTTCACTGCTCCACGACGATGTGGTGGATGAATCCACTCTGCGCCGTGGACGGGAGACAGCCAATGCCCTGTTTGGCAACAGCGCCAGCGTGCTGGTCGGCGACTTTCTTTATACCCGCTCTTTCCAGATGATGACAGAGTTGGAGTCGATGAAAGTACTGCAGGTTCTGGCCAACACCACCAACGTACTGGCCGAGGGTGAAGTGCTGCAGTTGATGAACTGCAACGATCCGGATACCACTGAAGCCAGCTATATGCGGGTTATTTATTGCAAGACCGCCAAACTGTTTGAAGCTGCAACCCGTCTGGCCGGTGTGCTGGCCGGTTGCGACAGCGAAATGGAAACGGCGCTGGCCGACTACGGCAAATACCTGGGCACCGCCTTCCAGTTGACTGATGACCTGCTGGACTACACAGCGGACGCAGAAGAACTGGGCAAGAACATAGGTGACGACCTCGCCGAAGGTAAACCCACTTTGCCGCTGATCTACGCCATCGCCCACGGTACAGAGCCACAGCGACAGATGATCCGCCAGGCGATTGAACAAGGTGATGGCACTGAGCATATCGAAGAGATCATCAATGCACTCAACACCTGTGGCGCACTGGAATATACCCAGCAAAGGGCCTATGAAGAAGCCGATAAGGCCGTAGCGGCCCTTTCGGTACTGCCAGAGTCCGACTACAAGCTGGCGCTGGTAAGCCTGGCTAAAATCGCCGTAGCCCGCAGTCACTGATAGACTAAAGACGACGATTTAAAGTCCATCAGTTAAATTTGTCGTTTAGCCCAAGTAAAAAAAAGGAGCGCTCAAAGCGCTCCTTTTGATTTATGGTGTGTTATTTATGGTGTGATTACTGCTCAAACACCAAATTGTCGTCGCGATAGTCCACCTTGATCGGTTGACCTGGCAATAACTCGCCTCTAAGCAGCTTTTGCGCCAGTGGGTTTTCCACCTCTTGCTGCAGTGCCCGCTTCAGCGGCCTTGCGCCATACACAGGGTCGAACCCGGCTCTGGCAATAAAGCTCAGCGCGGCATCTGTGATCTCCAGCTCGAACTCTTTCTCCAGCAAACGTTGGCGCAGCGATTCGACCTGAATCGCGGCAATACTCTTGATATGCTCGCTCTCCAGCGGGTGGAATACCACGGTTTCATCGATCCGGTTGAGGAACTCGGGTCGGAAGTGGTGCTGCACCACATTCATCACCTGAGCCTTCATCTCATCGTAACTCTGGTGGCTGAACTGCTCCTGGATAATGTCGGAACCCAGGTTCGAGGTCATAATCACCACGGCGTTACGGAAGTCGACCGTACGACCCTGACCATCGGTCAGGCGGCCATCATCCAGTACCTGCAGCAGTATGTTGAACACATCCGGGTGTGCCTTTTCCACCTCATCGAGCAAGATCACCGAGTAGGGACGGCGGCGCACCGCTTCGGTAAGGTAACCCCCTTCCTCATAACCCACATAGCCCGGAGGCGCCCCAACCAACCTGGAGACAGAGTGTTTCTCCATAAATTCGGACATATCTATCCGCACCATGGCGCTCTCTGTGTCGAACAGGAACTTGGCCAGCGACTTACACAGCTCGGTCTTACCTACCCCGGTTGGGCCAAGGAACAGGAAGGAGCCTATGGGCCGGTTAGGATCGGCCAGACCCGCGCGGCTACGACGAATGGCGTTGGCCACGGCATCGACCGCCTCATCCTGGCCTATCACCCGCTCATGCAATGCATCTTCCATATGCAGCAGTTTTTCCCGCTCACCTTCGAGCATCTTGGAAACCGGGATCCCGGTCGCCTTGGAAAGTACCTCGGCAATTTCAACATCCGTGACCTTGTTACGCAGCAAGGTCATATCCTGCATCTCGGCCTGAGACGCCAGATCCAGCTGTTTCTCCAGCTCTGGGATGCGGCCGTATTGCAGCTCTGACATCCGGGTCAAATCACCGGCGCGGCGTGCCACTTCCATATCCAGTCTGGCTTGCTCCAGATCAGCCTTGATATGCTGAGTGCCCGCCAGTGCGGCTTTTTCTGTGTGCCAAATTTCGTTGAGTTCAGCCGCTTTCTGCTCCACCTCCACCAGCTCGCTGCGCAGATGTTCAAGACGCTTACGACTGGCCTCATCGTTTTCCTTCGCCAACGCCTGCTCTTCCAGCTTAAGCTGAATGATACGGCGCTCGAGGCGATCCAGCGGCTCCGGCTTGGAGTCTATCTGCATCCGGATGCTGGAAGCGGCTTCGTCGATAAGGTCGATGGCCTTGTCCGGCAACTTACGATCAGACACATAACGGTGAGACATAGTCGCCGCCGCCACAATCGCCGGATCGGTAATTTCCACATGGTGATGCAGCTCGTAGCGCTCTTTCAGGCCACGCAAAATGGCGATGGTATCCTCGACGCTGGGCTCATCCACCAGGACTTTCTGGAAGCGCCGCTCCAGTGCCGCATCCTTTTCAATATACTGACGATACTCGTCCAAAGTTGTGGCACCGACGCAGTGTAGCTCACCGCGGGCCAGTGCCGGCTTGAGCATATTACCCGCATCCATGGCGCCATCGGATTTACCCGCGCCCACCATAGTATGCAGCTCGTCGATAAAGAGGATCACCTGCCCCTCTTCCTGAGCCAGCTCGTTGAGCACAGCCTTGAGTCTTTCTTCAAACTCACCACGGTATTTGGCACCGGCCACCAAAGCACCGAGATCCAGCGACAATACCCGTTTGTTTTTGATGCCTTCGGGCACCTCGCCGTTGACGATACGCTGCGCCAGCCCCTCGACAATGGCGGTCTTACCCACACCGGGCTCACCAATAAGCACAGGGTTGTTCTTGCTGCGACGCTGCAACACCTGCACTGTGCGGCGAATTTCATCGTCACGGCCAATAACTGGATCCAGTTTGCCTTGCTCGGCACGCTCGGTCAGATCTATGGTGTATTTTTTTAGCGCCTGGCGCTGATCCTCAGCATTGGGATCGTCTACCTTCTGGCCGCCACGCACGGCTTCGATGGTTTTCTCCATCAGCTCTTTGGTCGCACCGGCCTGCTTGAGGCACTGTGCTAGGGTGTCATTACCTTCCAGTGCCGCCAGAATAAACAGCTCACTGGAGATATATTTGTCTTTGCGCTTCTGTGCCAGCTTGTCACACAGATTCAGCAAACGTATCAGCGCCTGGGATAACTGGACATCACCGCCAGTGCCTTCAACCTGAGGCAAGCGCTCCAGTTCCTGGCTTACCAGGGAACGCAGAGTGCTGACCTGAATACCGGCTTGGGTCAACAGCGGATGAATTGAACCGCCATCCTGATTTAACAAAGCCATCATCAGATGGACAGGTTCTATGAACTGATGGTCACGGCCAAGAGCCAGAGATTGGGCATCCGAGATAGCAAGCTGAAATTTATTGGTCATACGATCGAGTCGCATACAGCCTCCTGAAACTCTCAAAATAAGGTATTACTTTGTTAGCTTAAATATGAGGATGCTTTAACCAATTTCAAGTCAGACGAATCAAATAACCACTCAATCAGTGAGCCAAATCAGCGAGGCCATGCGGCCGGTACGGCCGTCGCGACGGTAGGAAAAATAATCTTTGTTGCTATAGGTACAGGCATCCAAGGCATATATCTGCCGGACACCCGCCTGCTGCAATCTGAGCCTGGCAAGCCCCTGCAGATCGCCGAGAAACTTATCCCCCTTGGCCACAAAGCAGTTGTCGGCCTCGGGGTCTTTATTGCAAAAAGCGGCACGTACTTCACCGCCCACTTCGAAGGCCGTTTTGCCTATTGCCGGCCCAAGACAGGCGATAAGCTCAGAGCCGGGGCGAAAACGGGCAATTCCCGCTTCGATGACGCCATTACACAGGCCACGCCAGCCGGCGTGCAGCGCCGCCACCTGGGTGCCTGCACTGTCACACAGAAGCACGGGCAGGCAGTCGGCGGTCATCACCACAGCCACATGCGCCTTGCTATCGCTATAGCTGCCATCGGCAATCCTTTGGGAGTCACGCGCCAGGTCGACCACCTCTGTGCCATGCACCTGCTCCAGCCATGCCGGCTCGCTGGGCAGAACCAGCCGCTTTACCAGCAGAGCACGGTTGGCCTGCACAGATGCGGAAATGTCTCCCACATGCAGCCCCAGATTCAGACTGTCGAACGGCGGCAGGCTGACACCACCATGACGCTGAGTCATGGCGATTCTGACATTGGCCGGCAGCGGCCAGTGACAGCCGTACATGTTACAGATACTCCGGCGGATGCTCTTCGGTGTCTTTACGCAGCGCCTTGGTCAGCTCGACCATATCCTCGGGGATAGGTGCTTGCCAACTCATCAGCTCACAGGTGATGGGGTGCACCAACTCCAGTCGTACCGCATGCAGCGCCTGACGCTTGAAGTTTTTCAGCACTTCGAAAAAGGCTTCACTGGCGGCCTTGGGTGGTTTGGGACGACCGCCATAGACAGGATCGCCCACCAACACGTGACCTATATGAGCCATATGCACCCGGATCTGGTGAGTCCGGCCACTTTCCAGCCTCAAGCGCAAGCGGGTGTGGGCGCGGAATTTTTCCGCCACACGATAGTGGGTCACCGCCGGCTTACCGCTGTGGTGCACCGCCATATGAGTACGCTTGGTAGGGTGACGCCCGATAGGCTCATCCACTGTACCACCTGCTGTCATGGTGCCCAGCACTATGGCTTCATACTCTCGGGTAATGTCGCGCGCCTGCAGCGCCGCCACCAGATGAGTCTGGGCCTCAACCGTCTTGGCCACCACCATCAGGCCTGTGGTGTCCTTATCGAGACGATGGACAATACCGGCCCTTGGCACATGTTCTATCTCGGGGCAATGATGCAGCAGGGCATTCATCAAAGTGCCGTCACTGTTACCGGCACCGGGATGCACCACTAAACCCGCCTGCTTGTTGATCACCAATATATGGTCATCTTCATAGACGATATTCAGATCGATAGCCTGAGCCTCGGCGTGCACCTCTTCTTCCAGAGTGGCGTGAACCTCTATCTCCTGAGATTCCAACACCTTCTCTCTGGGCTTGTTTACCACAGTACCATCAACGGACACTTTGCCATCGAGGATCCATTCCTTGATCCTGGTACGGGAGTAATCGGGGAACAACTCGGCCAAAGCCTGATCCAATCTCAGACCTGTTTGGGTTGCTGATATCTCGCTTTTTAGATTAATCTCTTGCGTCATAGGAACCGTCCCCAGTTAATGGGGTCAAAAACTGTGTACTTTCTGGTACACTCGGAATCGGCCATTTTATCGTGAAATGGAAAAATTCTTAACTACAACTTACTCAAGAATCGAATTCAAGTATGCATAATATTGCCAAAGGCGCTGCCATAGCCTTTTTTTCGCTGGCCATTGTGGCCTGTAGCAGCAAACCGGAAGACGACTTAATTACCAGCAAACAGTCTCCGGACGTTCTCTACTCCCAGGCCCGCACCTCTATGGAGCTGGGTAACTATACCAAGGCTGTGCGTTCACTGGAGGCATTGGATTCCCGCTTCCCCTTTGGCCCACACAAAACTCAGGTTCAGTTGGATCTGATTTATGCCTACTATAAGTTGGATGATACCCCGTCGGCAGTCGCCAACATCGACAGATTTATCCGCCTCAACCCTACCCACCCGGATATAGACTATGTCTACTATATGCGTGGACTGGTGAATATGCAGGCCGACAACTACCTGTTCCATGACATGCTCAATATAGACAGAAGCGACAGGGATCCTCAGTTTGCCCTCGATGCCTTCAAGGACTTCGAGCGCCTGCTCAAGACCTATCCCAACAGCAAGTATGCGGCCGACGCCCAGAAAAGAATGCAGCACCTGAAGAATCGTCTGGCGCTGTATTCGGTTAAAGTGGCCGAATACTATCTGAAGATGAATGCCTGGAGCGCTGCCGCCATCAGGGCTCAGTCGGTGATGGAAACCTATCCCGGCACGCCATCGACAGAGCGCGCGCTCGAGATCATGGCCACCGCTTATGGTGAGCTGGGTCAGGAACAATTAAAACAGCACGTACTCACTGTCATGCGTGCCAACTATCCGGGGAACGACCTCCTCAAGAATTAATCCCTTAACGCCCTACTTTACCGTGGGGCGTTTTGTTTCCAGAAGAAGATAAAACCAGCCTGCCCTTAAACCTCGAAATCCCGGCTTTACAGCCTGAGTTTTCGATTGGTCTAATTTACCCCTAGCCCAGCAATGACGCGGCTTTCGTTCAAAAGCTAAGCAATATGCGCCTTTTCGAGTAAAACTTGCTCAAACACGCGTTATTTTGAAATATTTCTCAGAAAAGAGTTGACTCAAAACCGTAAAAGTCTTTTAATGCACGCCGTCGCCCGAATAGCTCAGTTGGTAGAGCAGCGGATTGAAAATCCGCGTGTCCCTGGTTCGATTCCGGGTTCGGGCACCACCTTCAACTTTAAGGTGCTCAGGCGACTGAGAAAATTGCAAGGCAGTACAGTGCAGGTGTGGTGGAATTGGTAGACACGCCAGCTTCAGGTGCTGGTGCCCTCACGGGCGTGGAAGTTCAAGTCTTCTCACCTGTACCACTTTGCAATAATAGTTAGCTGTACGTTAGACTCTAACTGTGCAGGTGTGGTGGAATTGGTAGACACGCCAGCTTCAGGTGCTGGTGCCCTCACGGGCGTGGAAGTTCAAGTCTTCTCACCTGTACCAATTAACACATGAAAGAGTCGAAATGAAAACAGTGCAGGTGTGGTGGAATTGGTAGACACGCCAGCTTCAGGTGCTGGTGCCCTCACGGGCGTGGAAGTTCAAGTCTTCTCACCTGTACCAATCATTTAAACCTCGCAATGCGAGGTTTTTTTGTGCCTCAAATTTGGTTCATCGCGGATCTCCGGGGAACGCCTCTCTGACTTTCAGAAAGAAGTATTCGGTATCCCGGTAGCCATAGCCCATTCGCTTCAGCAGTTTGATTTTGTTGTTCATCCCTTCTAGTCGGCAGGTGTGCAACGGATGAACCGCTGAAGCAACTATGCCATGAAGATAGTTCTTAAGACGCTGGCCAAATTGGAGTAACGGCCTGATACCGCTCTCTCTGACTTGTTGCCACCAGAGGTTCCATTGAGCCATGGCTTCGGCTTCATCTGTGCAGTACCACATCTCCTTGAGTTGCTCCCT